>JAJAYV010000382.1 GCA_026786045.1 Frankiaceae bacterium
CCCCTGCAGGCGCGCCGGCTGCGGGTGGGCGTCGACGCCCGGCACGTCGTGTCGACCTCCGGCGTGCTCACCACGACCACCGATGTCGCCCCGCTGGCGAAGGTGCAGAGCCTGCGCGCCACCGCCGGGCCGTGGCAGCGCCGGCTGGGGCTGGCCAGCCTGCACGTCGACACGGCCGGCCGCACCCTGCCCGGAGCGGTGCTGCCGCACCGGTCCTCGGCGGACGTCGGGGCGCTGCTCGAGGAGATCGGCAAGCTGGCCCGGGCCGCCCGCCGGTAGCGTCCGGGCACCCCGACCCCAGGAGGACCGATGCGGCTCGCCGGCACCGTCGCGCTCGTCACCGGAGGGGCCAGCGGCCTCGGCTTGGCTACCGCCCACCAGCTCACCCGGGCCGGTGCGGTCGTGGTGCTCGCCGACCTCGTGTCGAGCCCCGGCGCGCGCGCCGCGCAGGAGGTCGGCGGGGGCGCGTGCTTCGTCGAGACCGACGTCACGGACGCGGGGTCGGTGCAGGCGGCGGTCGACCGGGCCGGCGAGCTCGGACCGCTGCGGGTCGCGGTGAGCTGCGCCGGCATCGGCACCCCCGGGCGCATCCTCGGCAAGGGCGGTCCCCTCGCGCTCGAGCAGTTCGCGCGCGTCGTGACTGTCAACCTGGTCGGCACGTTCAACGTGATGCGGCTGGCGGCGGCGGCGATGGCCGGCACCGACCCGGTCGACGGCGAGCGCGGCGTCATCGTCAACACCGCGAGCGCCGCGGCGTTCGACGGCCAGATCGGGCAGGCCGCCTACAGCGCCAGCAAGGGCGGCGTCGTCGGGCTGACCCTGCCCGCCGCCCGCGACCTGGCCGACCGGTTGATCCGGGTCATGACGATCGCGCCGGGGCTCTTCGACACCCCGATGCTGCAGGGCCTGCCGGAGCCGGCCCGCCAGTCGCTCGGCGCGCAGGTGCCGATGCCGTCGCGCCTCGGCGACCCGTCGGAGTACGCCGCGCTCGTGCAGCACGTCTGCGAGAACGCGATGCTCAACGGCGAGGTGATCCGGCTCGACGGTGCGATCCGGATGGCGCCCCGCTAGCTCACGCGAGCAGCGCCTTGAGGTCCCGGCACAGCACCCGGTTGGCCTCCGCGCAGGCCGGCGAGACGTGCGGCAGGCCGAAGAAGCCGTGGATGAGCCCGTCGAAGCGCCGCAGCACGACCGGGACGCCCGCCTTCTCCAGAGCGGTGGCGTAGGCCTCGCCCTCGTCGCGCAGCGGGTCGTACTCCGCCGTCGCGATGACGGCGGGCGGCAGGTTGGTGAGGTCCGGCGCCCGCAGGACCGACGCGTACGGGTCGGTGCGACGGGTCGGGTCGGGCAGGTAGTGGTCGCCGAACCACGTCATGTCGTCGGCGGTGAGGAAGTAGCCCTCGGCGTTGTCGACCCGGGAAGGGTGGTCCTCGCTGTCGACGAAGTCGACGCCCGGGTAGAGGAGCAGCTGTGCGGCGAGCTGCACGCCCCGGTCGCGCGCCCCGAGGGTGACCGCGGCCGACAGGTTGCCGCCGGCGCTGTCGCCGGCGACGGCCACGCGGGAGGCGTCCCCGCCCAGCTCGGCGGCGTGCTCGACGGCCCACAGCGTGGCGGCCAGGCAGTCCTGGTAGCCGCCCGGGAAGGGTGTCTCGGGGGCGAGCCGGTAGTCGACGCTGACGACGACGGCGTCGACGTCGCGGCACAGCAGCCGGGTGTGGTCGTCGTGGGTGTCGAGGTCGCCGATGACGAAGCCGCCGCCGTGGAAGAAGACGATCGTCGGGTGCGGGCCCTCGGTCGCGGGGCGGTAGACGCGCGCCGGGACCTCCCCCGCCGCGCCGGGGACGGTGCGCTCCTCGACGCTGCCCACCTGGGCGAGGTTCGCCGGGTCGCGCAGGTCGACGGTCAGGAAGCAAAAGCCGGCGCGCGCCTGCGCCGGGGTGCCGCTGGACATGGACGGCGTGCCGTTGTCGGCCATCATCTGCAGGACGGCGGCGAGGGCGGGGTCCAGCGGCACGAGGCTCCTCCAGGGTCGGGGAGCTCACTCAACCACCGGCGCGGGCGCCGGGCCGGCAGGCGGGTCCGCCCGTAGGCTCGTCGGGTGCTGTCCTGCCCTCGACGCGCCGCTCTCGTCGCGCCCGCTCTGCTCTCGTCCGTCCTGCTCACCGCCTGCGGCGGGGCCTCCGCGCCCGGCGCCGCTGCCCAGGACAGGACCGAGCCGACCGCCCCGCCCTCGCCCGCCTGCACCCCCGCGCCGCTCGAGCAGCGTGCCGCAGCAGTGCTCGTCGTCGGGATCCCCGGCGTGACGACGGCGGACGAGCCGCTGGGCCAGTCGGTCGTCGACCTCGGCGTCGGCGGGCTGTTCCTGTCCGAGCCGAACGTCGAGTCCGCCGAGCAGGTGAGGGCCCTCGTCGACGGACTGCGCGACCGGGCCGGCCGGCCGCTGCTCGTCTCCACCGACGAGGAGTCGGGTCGCGTGGCCGTCACCCGCGAGATCGTCGGCGCCGGCCCGTCGCCCCGCCGGCTCGCGCGCGAGCAGACGCCCGAGCAGGTGCGCGCCTACGCCGCCGGCATCGGCAGCCGGCTCGTCGAGGCCGGCATCGACCTCGACCTCGCGCCGCTGCTCGACCTGGACGACGGTCCCTACGGCGGGATCGTCGGCGACCGGTCGTTCAGCGCCGACCCCGCGACCGCGGCGGAGTACGGCCTGGCCTTCTCCGCCGGACTGCTCGACGCCGGCGTCACCCCGACGGTGAAGCACTTCCCGGGCCAGGGCCGCTCGACGACCGACACCCACGCCGAGGGCGACGTCGTCGAGGCGACCGTCGAGGAGCTGCGCAGCACCGACCTGCTGCCGTTCCAGCAGGCCATCGACGCGGGCGCGCCCGTCGTGATGCTCAACCACCTCGGCTACAGCGCTCTGGACCCAGACCTGCCCGCGTCGCTGAGCCCCAAGGCGTACGCCCTGCTGCGCGAGATGGGCTTCGAGGGCGTCGCGATGACCGACAGCCTCGGCATGGGCGCGGTCAACCTGCGCTGGAACTTCCCCGAGGCGGCGGTGCGTGCGATCGAGGCTGGGGCCGACGTCGCGCTCGCGACAGACGGCAACCAGGCGCTCGGGATGCGCGACGCGATCGTCGAGGCGGTCCGCTCAGGTCGGCTGCCCGAGGAGCGGGTCACCGAGGCGGCGGCGCGCGTGACCGCTCTGGCCGGCGGCGACACGCAGGCGATGTCCTGCAGCGACGTGACGATGCCCAGCCTGTCCGTCCCGATCGCCGCGACGGTCCCGAGCCCGGCCGGCTAGCGCCGGCGGCTCTCGCGCAGGACGCGCGGAGCCAGAACTACCGGTCGAGCTGCCAGTACGTGCGCCGGACCGCCTCCTCGGCGAATTCCCCGAGGTCGGGCAGGTCGCGCGCAACGTCCTCGACCGGGGCGCCCTCGGCGTGGCCCTGGGTGCCGCGGTGAACGAGATTTTGGAGCACGTCCCGTTGAGCACGCACGAAGGCCCGGTCGACCACGGCGCCGTGCCCCGGCACGACCGTGTCCGCGGTCGTGCCGGCGAGCAGCGCGTCGAGGGTGGCCGGCCAGTCGAGCGGGTGAGCAGCCCTGAACTGCGGTGGTGCGCCCTCCTCGACGAGGTCGCCGGCCAGGACCACGCCAGCCTCCGGCACCACCACGACAAGGTCGTGGTCGGTGTGCCCCCGGCCGAGGTGCCGCAGCTCGACCCGGCGCCCGCCGACGTCCAGGACCTGGTGCTGATCCACGAGCCGGTCGGGCACGACGAGCGGGCTCTGCCGGATCTGCTGCGCGACGTCCGGCTGGCTGCTCCTGTCGTACAGCTCCGCCACCCGCTCGCGATCCGCCTCGCCGTCGATCTCGATCGCCCGCGCGCACCGCTCCTGGGCCCAGAGCGACGTCGGCACGAACGCTCCGGAGCCGAAGCAGTGGTCGAAGTGGGCGTGCGTGGCGACGACCGTCCACGGCGCCGGGGTAATGGTGCGCACCGCGGCCGCGAGGTCGCGACCCTCCGTGAGCGAGCACCGCGTGTCGACGACCAGGCAGGCGTCGTCCCCCACCACGAGCCCGACGTTGAGGTCGAAAGACGCGTGGCGACGGACGAAGACCCCGTCCCCGACCTCACACCACGGCTCCGACATCCGCCGACCGTACGGGGATCTTCCACGCTTTGCCCGCGTCAGACGAGCGCAGCGGCCTCGGTCCAGGCGTAGGCGTCGGTGAGGTCGAGCGTCCAGCGGGTGTCGTCGCCGAGCGGGTCGGGGTCGAAGTCGCCGGGGTCCACGTCGGTCGCGCGGAGCTCGTAGGCGACCGGGTCGTCGGGGCGGTCGCAGAGCTCCCAGAGCTCGTCGTCGGCGAAGGTCGGGCTGAGCTCGTCGAGCGGGTCCGGCGCGGCCAGCGGCGGGAGCGGCCGGACGGGTGCTGCTGGCGGTTGGTGCTGGGAGGGGCTGAGCCAGGTCCGGCGGGTCGGGCCTGTCCAGGCGACCGCGCTGTCGGGCTGGCGGGCCTTGGTCCAGCCCTGCTGCTTGACCCGGTGGTGCCGGCGGCAGCACGGCCCGAGGTTGCACGAGCAGGTCGGACCGTCGGGGTGGGCCAGGTCGTGCTCGGCGTCGCACAGCTCAGCCTTGGCGCCGCAGCCCGGGAACTCACACAGCGGTGCGCGGGTGAACACCAGCTCACGCAGCAGCCCGGTGACGGCGTAGGGGCCGGGGGTGTTCGGCGGGTGCGGGCCGCCCAGGGCAGCAGGCAGCCCGGTGCCGGTCGCAGGAGCGGGCTCGGAACGTCCGGCCGGGTCGTCATCCGGGGATCGGGGCCGGTCCGGCGGTCCGCCGGAGCGGTCCGGTCGATGTGGGTTCGCGCCGCCCGGCGGATCCGGCTGCTGGCCGCCCGGCGGATCCGGTTGCTGGCCGCCCGGTCCTCTCGGGTGGTCGTCGGGATGCCTCGGGTGGAACCGGCCCGGTGGGGAGGCGGCCAGGTCCAGCAGCGCCGCCCGCAGCGCCTCCGGATCGCCGCGTTCGGGGGTGGCCCGCCGCCGGCCCTGGGCGACCGGAACCCCGTGCTCGTCGACGAACACCGGCTGCAGCCGCGGGCTGTTCAGCAGCGCCGCCTGGAGCAGGTCCGGTGCGATCGGGCCGTGCCCGACCAGCGTCGCGACCTCATCGGTCGTGCCCTGGGCGGCGCCGAGCGGGATCAGCAGCTTGCCGTCCATCCCGCACGGCACCGGCGTCCCCGGCCGGCAGCCGCACCCGGCTCCGGAGCCGCAG
>JAJAYV010000383.1 GCA_026786045.1 Frankiaceae bacterium
AATCAACCCCACCCCCGGGGGGGCCGCCGGGGGGGGGGGTCCGCGCGCCCCCCCCCCGCGCCCCCCGGCCCCCGCCCGGGGGCTCTTCTGCTTCCTGGAGAGGTCCCCCATGGTCGTCGTCATGCGCCCCGGCGCATCCGCTGCGGAGGTCCACGCCGTCGTCGCCCGGGTCGAGGGCGCAGGCGGCTCGGCGTTCGTGAGCCGCGGCGTCCAGCGCACCATCGTCGGCCTGGTCGGCGACGTCGTGCAGTTCACCGCGCTCAACCTGCGCGCGATGGCCGGCGTCGTCGAGGTCGTCCGCGTCTCCAAGCCCTACAAGCTGGTCAGCCGCGAGAACCACCCCGACGCCTCGACCGTCACCGTCGGCGAGCGCGGCGACGTGCACATCGGCCCGGACACCTTCGTGCTCATCGCCGGCCCGTGCGCCGTCGAGACCGCCGAGCAGACCTTCCAGGCCGCCGACATGGCCAAGGCCGCCGGCGCGACGATGCTGCGCGGCGGCGCCTACAAGCCGCGCACCTCGCCGTACGCCTTCCAGGGGCTGGGCGTGAAGGGGTTGGAGATCCTCGTCGAGGCGCGCGAGCGCACCGGCCTGCCGGTCGTCACGGAGGTCGTCGACCCCAAGGACGTCGCCGTCGTCGCCGAGCACGCCGACATGCTCCAGATCGGCACCCGCAACATGCAGAACTTCCCGCTGCTGCAGGCGGTCGGCGGCGTCCGCAAGCCGGTGATGCTCAAGCGCGGCCTCAGCGCGACGTACGAGGAGTGGCTGATGGCCGCCGAGTACATCGCCCAGCGCGGCAACCTCGACATCGTGCTCTGCGAGCGCGGGATCCGGACCTTCGAGACCGCCACCCGCAACACCCTGGACGTCAGCGCGGTCCCGATGGTGCACGCGCTGTCGCACCTGCCCATCGTCGTCGACCCGTCGCACAGCGCGGGCAAGCGCGACCTCGTGGTGCCGCTGACCCGCGCCGCCATCGCCGTCGGGGCCGATGCCGTCATGGTCGACGTGCACGCCGACCCGACGGCCGCGCTGTGCGACGGCCCGCAGGCGCTGTACGGCGACGCGCTCGACGAGCTGGCCCGGGCCTGTCGCGAGCTGCCGCCGATGCTGGGCCGCCGCGTCGGCTGACCGACCGGGGCAGTTGGTGCCGCGGCAGCGCCGGCCTGCTCGTCGGAGACCAGCAGCAGCTCGCGGCAGGTGCCGTCGGCCCGCTTCAACCGGATCGGGTCGGGGCTGGTCCCCCGTCTCGGCGTACTGCAGGTTCGCGACTGCGCTCATGCCCTGACCGGTGAAGGCCGAGCCGGGGACGACGAGGTCCTTCAGGACGACCTTGTCGACGCCGGCACCCCCTCCGTGGGCGAGAGCGGGGGCGACGAGGGCGAGCGCCAGGGCGGGCAGCGGCTCCTGCCGTCAGCGGCCGAGCAACCCGGCGACGACCTCGGCCGCCCGCTGGGCCCCGGCATCGTCGACGTCGAGGTGGGTCACCAGCCGGACCCGGCGCGGCCCGACCACGGAGATCAGGACGCCCTGATCGCGGGCGGCCGCGGCCAGGGCGGGCGCGTCGTCGGCCTCGACCGGGACGATGTTCGTCTCCACCGGCGGGACGCCGAGCCGCTCAGCGATCCGGGCCGCCCGGGCGTGGTCCTCGGCCAGCCGCTCGACGTGGTGATCGAGGGCGTACGAGCAGGCGGCCGCGAGCAGGCCGGCCTGCCGCATGCCGCCGCCCAGCCGCTTGCGCAGCACCCGGGCCTGCGCGGCGCGGCTCGCGTCGGTGACGACGAGCGAGCCGACCGGGGCGCCGAGGCCCTTGCTCATGCAGACCGACAGCGAGTCGAACAGCGCGCCGTACGCCGACAGCGGCGTGCCGGACGCGACGGCGGCGTTCCAGATGCGCGCACCGTCGCAGTGCAGCGCGACGCCGTGCCGGCGGGTCAGGTCGCGCAGGCCCCGCAGCACCTCCAGCGGGTGGACCGCTCCCCCGCCGCGGTTGTGCGTCTGCTCCACGCTGACCGCGCTGGTCGCGACGGTGCCCCACCCGGCCGGGCGCAGGTACTGCTCGACGGTCGCGACGTCGAGCAACCCCCCGGGGACGGTGCGCGACTGGATCCCGCCGTGCTGCGCCGCGCCGCCGTGCTCGTAGGTCACGACGTGCGCGTCGGCGTCGCAGAGCAGCTCCTCGGCCGGCGGCACCACGAGGCGCAGGCAGATCTGGTTGCCCATCGTCCCGCTCGGCACGAACACCGCTGCCTCGTGGCCGAACAGGTCGGCCACCCGCTCCTCGAGGGCGTTGACCGACGGGTCCTCGCCGTAGACGTCGTCGCCCACCTCGGCGGCCGCCATGGCTGCGCGCATCCCGGCGGTCGGGCGGGTGAGCGTGTCGCTGCGCAGATCCACGGGGGTCACGCCGAATAGGCTAGGAGGGTGGCAGACCGGTACGGACGCGACGGCACGACCGCGGTCCCTGCCGGCGACTCCGTCGGGGTCTGCGCCGAGGACGTGCTCGCCGCGGTGCGGGTGCACGCCGACCGGGTCCACGACGCCGTCCGCCGCCTGGGCTGCGACCCACGGGCCGCTGCCGAGGTCGTCGAGACCAGCGCTCTCGACCTCGTCGACGCCGTGGCGACCCGGCCCGAGACGGTCCCCGACGCGGTGGGCTGGTGGTTTGGCCGCGCCCGCGCGCTCGCCGTGCGGGTCGCCGCGCGCACCCCCGACCTGCCCCTGGGCGGCGGCGTGCTGTCGGTCGACGAGGACCAGGAGGTTCTCGCCGAGGCGCTCGACCAGCTGCCCGAGCCGGAGCGGTTCGTCCTGCTGCTGCGGGACTCCTACGACCTGCCAGCGGAGTCCGTCGCCGCGGCGGTCGGCACCGACCCCGTGTCCGCGATGGAGCGGGTAGGGCGCGCCCGGCTGGGGTTCCTGCCGCTCGTCGACGCCGCGCCCGCGCCCGCCGGGGCCGCCCCCCACGCCGCCGGGGGGGCGCGG
>JAJAYV010000384.1 GCA_026786045.1 Frankiaceae bacterium
CCCCCGCCCAACCGCGGGGGCGGGGCGGGGGGGGGGGCGGCGCAGCACCCTGGCCGGCGCCGCGGCGAGCCCCGCGAGGACCGCCCACGACACCGGCTACCGCGCCGAGGAGGCGCAGCTGCTGTCGATCGGGCTGTCCGGCCTCATGGAGGGCGGCGCCCGCTGGTGGCTGACCTCGCCGGACCGCATCCCGAAGGAGCGCGCCGTCGAGCTGCTCATGGGGCTGGCCTGGCGCGGCATCTCGGGCACGCCCCGCACCGACTGACCTGCACGACCGACCCCGGCCCGGTTGCGCCCTCGGCGTACGCGGGCGCCGGCTCGGGCGCCGCGGGCTAGCCTCGGGCTGGTTCCCGTACCCGTCACGAAGGAGTCCTCGGTGGAGGTCAAGATCGGCGTGCAGTTCGCCCCGCGCGAGCTCGTCCTGGAGAGCGCGCAGAGCCCCGATGACGTCGTCAAGGCCGTCGCCGAGGCGCTCAAGGCCGACCTCGGCGTGCTGTCGCTGGTCGACGAGAAGGGCCGGCGGGTCCTCGTGCCGGCCGACAAGCTCGCCTACGTCGAGATCGCCGAGAGCGAGCAGCGCCGGGTGGGCTTCGGCGCCCTGTAGGTCCGAGTTGCGCGACTGCGTCGCTCGGGTGACGATCGCCGCACTGTGGGTTCCGCGTGTCCGCACCGGGCAAGAGACCTCCCGAACGGGCCCTTCTGGCCCGCACCACAAGGAGGAACCGTGGACATCATTGTCCTGCTGATCGTTGGCCTCATCGTCGGCGCCCTGGGCCGCGCTGTCGTCCCGGGCAAGCAGTCCATGCCCATCTGGCTCACGCTGATCATCGGCGTCGGCTCGTTGCTGCTCGCCGGCCTCATCTTCAGCGGCTTGCTGATCAAGATCATCGTCGGCACCCTGGTTGCCGCGGCGCTCATCGCCGTCACCCAGGGCGTTGCGAAGAGCAAGTCGCACGCCTAGCACCTCAGCACGACAACCAGAGCCCGGCCCCCCCCGCAGGGGTGCCGTACTCCGGCGTGGGGTCCGGGCGCGGCGTTCCTGCCTGAGAGCCGGTGTGACGTGCGCCCGTCAGGAGGCCAGGCCGAGGGCGTCCATCCGCGCGGTGTGGCTGTCGGTGAGCCGGGTGAGCAGCCGGGCGATGCCGGCCAGGTCGCCGCTGCCGCCCACCAGCAGCTCGGTCAGCGCGTCGCGCTCGACCGCCACCCGCTGGGCCTGGATGAGCGCCTCCCCCACCAGCCGGCGGGCCCACAGCGCGAGCCGCCCGGCGACCGCCGGGTCAGCCGCCGTGGCCGCCCGGACCTTCGCGACGGCGAACGCGGCTTGGCCCGTGTCGGCGAGGGTCTCCAGCACCAGCCCGCGGGTGGCGGCGTCCTGCACGAAGCCGGCGACCTCGCGATAGAAGTCGGTGGCCAGGCCGTCGCCGACGTAGGCCTTGATGAGGCCCTCCAGCCAGTCGTTGGGCGGGGTCGAGTCGTGGAAGGCGTCGAGCGGCGCGACGAAGGGCGCCATCGCCTCCTCAGGGTCGATCGACTCGGCCCGCATGTGCTCGTGCAGCCGCAGGTAGTGGTCGAACTCCGCCGCCGCCATCGTCGCGAGGGCGTGCTTGTCGCCGGTCGTCGGGGCGAGCCGGGCGTCGCTGGCCAGCCGCTCGAAGGCCGTCAGCTCGCCGTACGCGAGGACGCCCAGGAGGTCGACGGTCGCCTGGTCCAGCCGGGTGCTCATGCTCGCGATCCTGCCGTACGGGCTCCGCGGGCTACGCTGGGGCCTTCTGGGGCGGCGCTCGCCGCCTCGACCGTGTGCGCGGACCGCAGTCCCCGTGGCGCGCCGGGCCCTCGGGCCACGTTGCGAGCCCCTCCCTGTCGTCGGTCGGCGCGACCGTACGAGAGGCAGTCCGCTGACCACCGACACCCCCGCTGTGGAGAACGGCTTCGCGGCCCTGGGCGCCCTGCCCGAGACCGTCGAGGCGCTCGAGAAGCTCGGCATCACCACCCCCTTCGCCATCCAGACCATGACCCTGCCGATCGCCCTGGCCGGTCACGACCTCATCGGCCAGGCCCGCACCGGCACCGGCAAGACGCTCGGCTTCGGCGTCCCGCTGCTCCAGCGGGTGACGAGCAAGGCTGAGGGCTCGGACGGCATGCCGCAGGCGCTCGTCGTGGCGCCGACCCGCGAGCTGGCCGTCCAGGTGGCCACCGACATCGAGAAGGCCGGCAGCGTCCGCAGCATCCGCGTCGCGCAGATCTACGGCGGCCGCGCCTTCGAGCCACAGGTCGAGACGCTCCGCAAGGGCGTCGAGGTCGTCGTCGGCACCCCCGGCCGGCTGCTCGACCTGGCCCGCCAGGGCCACCTCGACCTGTCGGCCGTGCGGGTGCTCGTGCTCGACGAGGCCGACGAGATGCTCGACCTGGGCTTCCTGCCCGACGTCGAGCGGATCCTCGAGCTGCTCCCGACCGAGCGCCAGACGATGCTGTTCTCGGCCACGATGCCCGGCCCGGTCGTGACGATGGCGCGCCGCTTCATGAAGCAGCCGACGCACATCCGCGCCGAGGAGGTCGGCGAGAAGCGGACCGTCCCGGACACCCAGATCTTCGCCTACCGGGCCCACTCGATGGACAAGGGCGAGGTGCTCGCCCGCATCCTGCAGGCCGAGGGCCGCGGGCTGACGATGGTCTTCTGCCGCACCAAGCGCACCTGCGACAAGGTCGCCGCCGACATGCAGGACCGCGGCTTCGCGGCCGCCGCCGTGCACGGCGACCTCGGCCAGGGCGCCCGCGAGCAGGCCCTGCGCGCCTTCCGTTCCGGCAAGATCGACGTGCTCGTGGCGACGGACGTCGCGGCCCGCGGCATCGACGTCGCCGACGTCACCCACGTCATCAACTACCAGTGCCCGGACGACGAGAGCACCTTCCTGCACCGCATCGGCCGCACCGGCCGCGCGGGCGCCAAGGGCGTCGCCGTGACCTTCGTGGACTGGGACGACATGCCGAAGTGGGGCCTGATCAACAAGGCCCTCGAGCTGCCCTTCCCGGAGCCGGTCGAGACCTACTCCTCCTCCAAGCACCTCTACAGCGACCTGACGATCCCGGAGGGTACGAAGGGCACGCTGCCGCGCAGCGCCCGCGTGCGCGCCGGGCTCGAGGCCGAGCAGGTCGAGGACCTCGGCGAGACCGGCCGCCGCAAGCCGGCCGGCCGCGATGCGGGCC
>JAJAYV010000385.1 GCA_026786045.1 Frankiaceae bacterium
CCGCGTTCCAGGCCGCCGGGGTGGTGCAGACGCTTCTCCTGCTCGTGCTCGCCGGTGGAGGGACCGGCGGGCCGGTGCGGACCCTGGTCGGGCGGCGCGTGCGCCGCGGCCTGGCGGTCGCCGCCGTCACCGTGGCCCCCCTGATCGGTGCGGGCACGCTGACCTACGGCGTCGTCGACGCCGTGGTCGACCAGTACTCCGCGCTGCGGGACACCGCGCCGGGCGCCGTCGCCGACCTCGTCGACTCCGGCCCGCTGGCCACCGCCGACGAGCGCTACGACCTGGTGCAGCGCACGACCGACCTGGTCGACCAGGCGCCCGAGCGGCTGTTCGGCTCCTTGGCAAGCGCGGCCCGTACCGCTACCGAGCGGCTCGGCGAGGTGGCCCTCGTCGTGACGCTGGCGATCTTCATGCTGATGGCGTACGAGCGCTTCGAGGAGCGGTTGGCCCGGCTCGAGGCGAGCGGGCGCACCTGGCGCTGGCGCGGGGTCGACCGCGGCCTGGCCGACGGGGCGCGCGGCGCGCGGCGGATCGTGGGCCGCTCCGTGGTCCTCGGCGCCGTGACCGCCGTGGTCGCGCTCGCGGCCGGCGCACCCGCGCCGGTCGCCCTCGGCCTGTGGCTGGCGTGGTGGCGCCTGCTACCGGTCCTCGGGATCGCCCTGGGCTACGCGCCGCTGCTCCTGCTGCTGGTCGCGGAGGGCAAGCTGGTCGAGACAGTCGCCGCCGCCGTCGTGCTCGCCGCCGCGGAGGCGATGGGCTGGTGGTGGTCCAGCCGGCAGGGGCCGGGCTGGACGGCCGCCGAGGCACCCAAGCGCTTCCTGTCCGCGGCCGCGTTCTTCGGCGGCTTCGAGCTCGGCGGCGTCACCGGCGCGAGCGTGGCTGTCGTGCTGGTTGCACGTGGTGGTGGGCCTGGTCGCCGGTGCCACGACCCGGCCCCCGCCGGTTGCCCTCCCGGCGGCGCCGGTGGCGTTGTGACTCATCCGGCCGCCCCCCTTGCGTTGGCGGTGAGACAGCTGGAACACGCGCGTGCGGCACCTGTCGTGCGGAGCCCTCCACATCGTCTCGAGGCGCGCCGGAACCGCATGCAGGGCTCCGCGCTCGCCGCGCCGTCACCACGTCGTGCTCGTCGGTCAGCCCCGCGCGCGGTCCGGGATCTGGACGATCCCGATCCCGCCCTCCGAGCCGCCCCTGTCGAGCCGGGACGGCCGGTAGGCGTCGGTCATGAGCCCGGCGTAGGCGGCCACCCGCAGCACCCACCAGCAGCCACCACTTGACCAGCACGAGCCCGCGCGAGAGGTGGTCCGGGTAGTGGACCTCGAGCCGGGCCGGGACCCTCGACGGCGGCGGCGGCCAGGGGCGAACGTCCCCCGTGGGACGGTGTCCCGGTGCGGGTGCTCGTCGTCAACGCCGGGTCCAGCAGCCTTCGGCTGTCGGTCGTCGTCGACGGCGCCCGCGCGCAGCAGCGCGAGCTCGAGCGCTGGGACGGCGAGGGCGAGCGGGAGGCGGTGCAGGAGCTGCTCGAGCAGGCCGGTCCGGTCGACGCCGTCGGCCACCGCGTCGTGCACGGCGGGTCGCGGCGCACCGGCCCGGCGCTCGTGGACGGCCCGCTCCTCGAGGAGCTCACCGCGCTCACGGACCTGGCCCCGCTGCACCAGCCGCGCGCCGTCTCCGGGATCGACGCTCTGCGCCGCCTCCTGCCCGACGTGCCGGCGGTCGCCTGCTTCGACACCGCCTTCCACGCCGGGCTGCCGGCAGAGGCCGCGACGTACGCCCTGCCGGCGGCGTGGAACGCGCGCTGGCGGCTGCGCCGCTACGGCTTCCACGGCCTGTCGCACGCGCACGCCACCCGGCGCGCGGCCGAGCTGCTGGACCGCCCCGTCGTCGACCTGCGCCTGGTCACCTGCCACCTCGGCGCGGGCGCGTCGCTCTGCGCCGTCGTCGGCGGGCGCAGCGTCGCCACGCCGATGGGCTTCACGCCGGCCGAGGGCCTGGTGATGCGCACCCGGTCCGGGACGGTCGACCCCGGGCTGCTGCTGTGGTTGCTGCAGTCGGGCGGCCTGGGCGTCGACGAGCTCGCCGACGTGCTGGCGCACAGCAGCGGCCTGGCCGGGCTGTCCGGCACCTCCGGCGACCTGCGCGACGTGCGCGCCGCGGCCGCGGCCGGCAGCGCCGAAGCGCAGCTGGCGTACGACGTCTTCGTCCACCGGCTGGCCCGCGAGGCTGGCGGGATGCTCGTTGCAGCAGGCGGTCTCGACGCGCTGGTCCTCACCGGCGGCATCGGCGAGCACGCCCCCGACGTGCGGCGGGACCTCGCTGCGCGCCTTTCGTCGTTCGGGGTGGCGGTCGACCCGGCGCGCAACGAGGCTGCCGATGGCGACGTCGACATCAGCGCCGACGGCGCGCCGGTCCGGACCCTCGTCGTCGCCGCGCAGGAGGACGTGCAGGTGGCGTCCGAGGTCGAGGCGCTGCTCGAGGGGCACTGACCCGCGCGCGCCTCCACTGCCCGGGTGCCCGGTCCCGGCAGACTCAGCGGATGCGCCGCACCCCCCTCGCCCTCGGCCTGTCCGCGCTCCTGCTCGCCTCTTGCGGCGGCGGCGGCGGCGGCGCGGACGCCCCCCCCCCAACCCCCCGCCCGCCCCCCCCCCCCCCCCCCC
>JAJAYV010000386.1 GCA_026786045.1 Frankiaceae bacterium
CCAACACCGGCGCCTTCCCGATAGAGCCGACCGGCGACCACTGGGGCCCGCGGACGCGCACCGTCGCGGAGGCAGCCCTGCTGCTCGCGGTCAGCGCGGGACCGGACGACCAGGACCCGCGACAGCCGGCCGGGCTCACGAGGCAGGACTACGTCGGCGCTCTCGGCCAGGGCGCCGCGGGGCTGAGGGTCGGTGTGGTGCGGGAGGGCTTCGAACAACTGAACTCCGACCCCGACGTCAGCGCCTCCGTCCGCGGTGCGGCGGACGCCCTGCGGCAGGCCGGGATGGTCGTGGAGGACGTCTCGGTTCCCTGGCACCTGCACGGCGCGAAGATCTGGGACGTGATCGCCAGCGAGGGCGCGACCGCCCAGATGGTCGACGGCAACGGCTACGGGATGAACTGGGAGGGCCTCTATGACCCGGAGCTCATCGAGCACTACGGCCGGCAGTGGCGTGCGGACGGCAGCCGGTTCTCCGAGACCGTGAAGCTGGTCCTGCTCGCCGGCCGGCACGCCCTGGACCGCCACCACGGCGCGCACTACGCCATGGCCCGCAACCTCGTGCCGCGTCTGCGCGCGGAGTACGACCAGGCGCTCAGCCGCTACGACGTACTGGTGATGCCGACCACGCCGGTGCAGGCCACGCCGATCCCCACGCCGGACGCGCCGCGCCAGGAGGTGCTGGTCCGGGCCCTTGAGATGATCGCGAACACCGACCCGTTCGACGTCACCGGCCACCCGGCCTGCAGCGTGCCTGCCGAGCCGGCCAACGGCCTGCCGGTCGGAATGATGATCGTCGGCAAGAGGTTCGACGACGCGACGGTGCTGCGGGTGGCGCACGCCTTCGAGCAGGCGGTTGGAGGCTTCCCGACGCCGCCCGCCCGGACCGCCTGAGCGGAGGCGGCGCTCCGCCCTCAGTAACGGGAGCTGCAGGTCCAGTTCCCCGAGCGAGAATCGTCGCCGCGGACCACACAGAAGTCGAGCCGCCGACAGAGGCACGGTCAGAGATCCGCCGCCAGCAGGTCACGCAGGATCGCGGGGCGCCTCTGCTACGGCGGGCCGGCTCAGGACCGGCGGGCCCAGACCGCCCAGAGCGGGTCGCTGCGCCGGCCGTCCAGGCGCTGCTCGGCGACCGGCTCGTCGAACCCCCCAGCCGTACGGTGGTACTGGGCGACCACGGCGCAGTGCGTCGGGTCGTCGGTGGTCAGCCACCCCCGTACGGCCTTGGTCGGGAAGCAGCGGTTGCTGAAGGTGCAGACGCTGACCCCGCCGGGGCGCAGCACCCGGGCGACCTCGGCGTACACCTCAACTGGCCGGGTCAGGTAGTCCACCGAGACGCAGTTGAGCACCGCGTCGAACGAGGAGTCGGCGAACGGCAGCGCCGGGTCGGCGTTCAGGTCGTGCACCACGGCGCAGGTGGCCATCGGGTTGGCGGCCAGCTCGTCGGCGTTGAGCCCGAGCACGGTGAGCGAGCGCGGCGGTGTCGGCAGGTGACTCACCCAGCTCGACATCAGGTCCAGGACGTCGCCGGTGACCCCCAGCTCGGCGTAGAGCGCCGACACTGCGGCGATCGCCGGCTCGTCGAGGTGGGTCACCAAGCGGGGGGAGTCGTAGAAGGCGGGGTCGTCGCTGTCGTCCTGACGGTCGAAGAAGCCCGGCGGGAAGGGGCTGCTCGCAGGTCCGGTCACCGGCACAGGGTGCACCGGTGGCCGCTGGCCGGCTCGCCGGAGCACAGCAGGAGGCGTCGCAGGCCGGGCCTGTGGTCGGCCGCAGGGAGGGTCGAGCCGAACCGAAGGGCCAACCATGCCGCTGTACCGCCTCACCCCGCCTGGTGACGTTGTCGACGCTGACCTCGTCCGCGACGAGGGAAGCACGGTCGCCCTGATGGGGACCGCGCTGGTCATGAACCAGCCGCGGGACATCGTCGTGCGCCGGGTGCCGGTGACCGTTCTGATCGAGGAGGTCAGTGGGCCGCCGAGCTCATCCACATGGGTTGCGATCAGGCCCAGGGCCACCACATCTCGCGCCCCGCGCCGGCTGCCGAGCTGGCGTCCTGGCTCGACCAGGGCGCGCACCCTCGCCTCACCGCTTCCGTCTGAGCCGGACCGAACCAAGTGAGCGCGCAGGGATCACGTCAGGGCTGCAACCCGGAGACACCGTCCTGGGCTGGCCACCGGTCAGCCCATGGGGCGGCAGCCTCGTAAGCCGCACACGCCCGCAGGACCAGGGCGTCGTCCAGCCGGCGCCCGGCGATCTGCAGCCCGACGGGCAGCCCCCCCGCTGTCCAGCCGGCCGGCACCGTTGCGGCGGGCTGGCCGGTGAGGTTGAAGGGGCAGGTGAACCACGACCGAGCGGAGGCCTCGACGTCGTGCCCGTCGACGGACGCCGGTCCGAGCAGTCCGTGGGCGAAGGCCGGGACCGGCATCGTGGGGGTGAGAAGCAGGTCGTAGGTCTGGAAGAAGCGCCAGGCCCGGTCGTAGATGGCCTTTCGCCCCATGAGCGCGGTGGTGAGCTGCTCGGCGGACCACTCGGTGCGCAGGGCGGCGGCGAGGTGCGGGGACATCCGGTCGCCGAGCTCGTCGGCGAGCCGGCGCATCCCCTTGAGGTCGGTCTCGCTGAGCACGGTGCCCCAGAAGGCGGGGTAGGGGTCGTCCCAACCGGGGTGGGCCTCCTCCACGACGCAGCCGAGGTCTCGTTCGAACACCCGCGCCGCCTGTTCGGTGAGGGCGCGTACCTCCGGGTCGACCCGGGCGTGGCCGAGGTCGGCGCTGTAGGCGACCCGAAGCCCGCGCACACCGCCCTCCGCCGTCGTTGTGCCGATGTCGTACGACGGCAGGCTCAGCCGGTCGCGATCGTCCGGTCCGGCCAGGACCGAGAGCACGAGGGCGGCGTCGCCGACGGTGCGCGTGAGGGGCCCGATGTGCTCCAGCGACTCCCAGCTCGACACCCCCGGGAGTCGGTGGTCCTTCGTGCCCGGGTGGAGCGGGACCAGACCCATCGTCGCCTTGACCCCGACCAGTCCGCAGAAGCTCGCAGGCCCTCTGACCGAGCCACCGCCATCACTGCCGAGCGAGAACGGCCCGAGCCCGCTCGCGACCGCCGCCGCAGACCCCGCGCTGGACCCGCCGGAAGTGCGCCCCAGGTCCCACGGGTTGCTCGTCGCCGGCCCCAAGGGGTTCTGCCCGGTTCCGCCGTAGCCGAGCTCCGGCACGGTCGTCTTGCCGACGATGACCGCTCCGGCCGCCCGGAGCCGCGCGACCGCGATGTCGTCCTCGTCCGGGACCAGATCTCGGTAGGCGTAGCACCCGGAGGCGGTCCGGATCCCTGCCGTGAAGATCAGGTCTTTGATGCTCACCGGGACGCCCCCGAGCGGTCCCGCGTCCTCACCGGCCGCCAGTCGCGCGTCGACCCGCCGCGCCTGCTCGCGCGCCTGCTCCGGCACGACGGTGACGAAGGCGGCGAGCGTTGGGTCCAGGCGTTCGATCCGGTCGAGGGTCGCCTCGGCCACCTCGAGGGCCGACACCTGCCGGTCGGCGATCGCCCAGGCCAGGGTTCGCGCGTCGAGGCGCCACAAGTCGCTTGTGTCCACCCGTTTCATGCCGTCATCCCCTCAGCAGGCTGCATGGGCTCCGTCCCCGCTGGGAGACTGGGCACTCCCCCGGCGGCTCGACGCCCTCCGCAACCGTGGCACCTCACGTCAGCGCGGCTGAGTCAGCAGGGGCGCACTTGACCTTCCGGCGCTGGCAAGGACAGTGTTGCGCGCCCCAGACCTCAGGCCTTGCTCGAGGTCCCTCGCTCGTCACCGAGTGCCCTCGCCGTGGAGATGACCATGCGTCGAACCCCTCTTGTCGTGCTGTTGGCGGCGGCCTGCCTGCTTGCCGGACCGGTCGTGGCAGGTCCCGCATCCGCGATCACCAACGGCAGCCTGGACCTGAACGGC
The DNA here is from genome assembly GCA_026786045.1 of Frankiaceae bacterium. Classification (GTDB taxonomy): domain Bacteria; phylum Actinomycetota; class Actinomycetes; order Mycobacteriales; family SCTD01; genus SCTD01. The sequence continues at coordinate 3,940 of JAJAYV010000386.1, forward strand.
CATCCCGCCGTGGGTGGGCTCGTCAGCCCCACGCAGTACTCCGACGGCACCTGGATCTACTGCTCGGGCACCCTCATCTCACCGACCGTCTTCTTGACCGCCGCGCACTGTTCTGAGAACAGCGAGCGGGTACTGGTCACCTTCGACGCCGACTACGAGGATGGCGACAAGCTCTACGGCGGCACGTTCTCCTCCGACCCCGGCTACCCAGGGACATCGGCCGACTCCCATGACATCGCGGTGGTCGAGCTGGACAAGCCCGTCAAGGGCATCACGCCTGCGCTGCTGCCGACAGCAGGGTCGCTCTCCAGCCTGTCCAGCAATCAGACCTTCACGTCAGTGGGTTACGGCGCCTATGAGGTGACGAACTCGCCGGGCGGCCATCAGTACCTCTACGACGACCGACGCATGGTTGCCGTCGGAACCCTCAACGCCACCAACAAGACGTGGCTGCGGATCTCGATGAACGCCAGCACCGGGGACGGCGGTACGTGCTACGGCGACAGCGGCGGGCCGAACTTCCTCGGCCAGTCGGACGTCATCGCGGCGACCACCATCACCGGAGATGCGGTCTGCCGCTCCACCAATGTGACCTATCGGCTCGACACCGATTCGGCGCGCGCTTTTCTCTCGCGGTTCGTCACCCTTCCCTGAGGTCGCCGTGGCCAGGTGCGGCCCGGCACCCACTACCGTCCGCCCCATGACCTGGCCGGTAGCGGACGGTGTGCTCGAGCTCGGCGACCTGGAGGTGGAACGCGGCGGGGTGATCCGAGACGCGCGGCTCGCCTGGCAGTCACACGGGACGCTGAACGCCGCCCGCGACAACCTCGTCCTCTACCCCTGCAGCTTCTCCGCGCGGCACCAGGACCTGTCCTGGCTGATCGGTCCGGACGGCGTCCTCGACCCCACCCGCTGGTTCGTCGTCATCCCGGACATGTTCTCCAACGGCCTGTCCAGCAGCGCTTCCCAGCTCGACGCCTACCCCGACGTCGTGACGCCTGCCGACAACGTCCGGGCCCAGTACCGGCTGGTCACCGAGCACTTCGGCGTGGAGGTGCTCGCGGCGGCCTACGGCTTCTCGATGGGGGCGCAGCAGGCCTACCACTGGGCCGCGCTCCACCCGGACCAGGTCGAGCGGGCCGTCGTCGTGTGCGGCAGCGCCCGCACCGCCCGGCACAACCTGGTGATGCTGTCGGGTCTGCTGCGCACATTGGAGGCCGCGCCCGAGCACCTCGGCCGTGGACGCTTCTCGGCCGAGCCCGCCGCGGCGCTACGGGCCTTCTCGCACCTGTACGCCGGCTGGGCCCTGAGCCAGGACTTCTACCGCGAGGAGCTCGACCGCAGCGCCCTCGGCCATCGCGACCTGGAAGCCTTCCTGCACACGGACTGGGAGACAGCCTTCGCCCACCAGCGCGCCGCCGACCTGCACGCCCAGATGGTCACGTGGAGCGCCGCGGACATCAGCGGGGGTGGCGACCTGGCTGCGAGCCTGCGCGGCATCCGGGCAAGAGTGCTGCTGATGCCGTCGCAGACCGACCTCTACTTCCGCGTCGCCGACAACGCGGCTGAGCTGCCGCACCTGAGGTCGGCGGAGCTGCGGCCGATCCCGAGCGTGTGGGGGCACCGCGCCGGCAACCCGCGCGCCAACCCGGCCGACCAGGCCTTTCTGCGCAACAACGTCCGGGAGTGGCTGGAGGGCTGACCCGCCGCCAGCTCACCCGAGCCCGACGTCGTGGCGGACCTCGCCGCCGACCACCGTCGCCAGGACCTCCAGCGTCGCGATCTGCTCGGGGTCCACGGCGGTGAGGTCGTCGGACAGCACCGCGAGATCGGCCAGCTTGCCGGGTACGAGGCTGCCCTTGCGGTGCTCCTCGAAGGCGGCGTGGGCCGAGCCGAGGGTCCAGGCGTGCAGGGCCTGCATCGGGGTGAGCGCCTCGTCCGGCGCGAAGGACGCCCCGCTGGCCGTGCGCCGCAGGACGAGGTCGGCGATGCCGGGCAGCGGCGCGCCCTGCACGACCGGGCGGTCGGAGCTGCCGGGGAGCGGGATGCCCCGATCCAGGAAGCTGCGCTGGCGGTAGCACTGCATCACGCGGTCGGGACCGAGCGCGGCCGCCATCCCGTCGCCCAGCTCGAAGACGAACCGACCCTGCGGCACCGGGATGACGCCCAGTCGGGCGATGCGGTCGAGGTCGTCGTCGCTCACGACGCCGGCGTGCTCGATGCGGTGGCGGTGGTCGGTCCGGGGCAGGTCGCGCAGCGCGTGCTCGTAGCAGTCCAGGGCCGTCGCGACGGCCAGGTCGCCGATGGCGTGGGTCGCGATCTGCCAGCCGCCCCGGTGGGCCCGCAGGATCAGCTCGCGCAGCTCGTCCGGGTCGCGCTGAAGGAACCCGACGTTGCCCGGGTCGTCGGCGAAGGGCGCGCGCATGGCGGCCGTGCGGCCGAGCATCGAGCCGTCCGAGAAGATCTTGAGCGGTCCGATGCGGAGGGTCTCGTCGCCCAGCCCCGTGGCGATGCCGAGGTCGAGCCCGAAGGTGGTGCGGTCCTGCGGGCTGCCGCCGATCTCGTGCAGCGCGTCGGCCGCGACCATGAGCGTGGTGCGCACGTGCAGCCGACCCGAGGCGCGCGCCTGCGCGTACGCCGCGAGCTCGCGCGGGCTCCAGGCGACCAGGCCGGCGCCGATGCCCGCCTCCTGCGCGCTGGTGATCCCCTCGGTGAGGTAGTGGCGCGTCGCGCGGTCGATCGCGTCGGCGATGTCGTCGACCGCGTACGGGTAGACGAGGTCGCGCACGAGCGACTGGGCGGTCTCGAGCAGCAGTCCGGTCGGGCGGCCCGCCTCGTCCCGCTCGACCTGGCCGCCGGCCGGCACCTCGGCCGTGTCGATGCCGATCTGCGCCAGCACCGGTCCGTTCACGACGGCCATGTGACCGGAGGTGTGGCGCAGCCACACGCGGTGCTCCGGTGCCACGGCGTCGAGCTCGCGGGCCGTCGGGTGGCGGCGTTCCGCCAGCCGGTTCTGGTCGTAGCCGGCCCCGACGATCCACCCGCCGGCCGGCGTCCGCCGGGCGGCCTGCGCGACCGCGTCGTAGATGTCCTCCAGGCGCCGCACCGGTGGGGTGCTCAGCGGCAGCTCGGCGAGCGACATCCCGAAGAACACGCAGTGGTTGTGCGCATCGTGGAAGCCGGGGACGACCGTCGCCCCGCCGAGCTCGACCGTGCGTCCCGCGGTCAGCCCGTCGAGGTCCGCGTCGTCGCCGACGGCCACGATCCGGTCGCCGAGCACCGCCAGTGCGGTGGCATGCGGACGCGCGGGGTCGAGGGTCAGGATGTTGCCGCCCCGCCAGATGGAGTCGACGCGCATGCGAACCACCTCCCTGACGACACCGTACGCACGTCGGGACCCACCTCGTAGCGTGCGCACGTGACTCGCGAGCGAAGCACCGACTGGCGGGTCCGGCCCGTGGCAGCCGACGACCACGACCGCTGGCGGGAGCTGTACGCGGCGTACGCCCGCTTCTACCGCGTCGCGCAGACCGACGAGCAGGCCGAGCGCACCTGGGGATGGCTGCTCGACCCGGCGCACGAGGTGGAGGGGCTCGTCGTGGTCGACCCGGCCGGACGGGTGGTCGGCCTGGCGCACGTGCGACCCTTCGCCCGGCCGCTGTCCGCGACCGTCGGGGGTTTCCTCGACGACCTGCACGTCGACGGGTCGGCGCGGGGCAGCGGCGCCGTCGATGCGCTCCTGGCTGCGCTGCGGGACCTCGCTGTGGAGCGGGGGTGGAGCGTCATGCGGTGGATCACTGCGGACGACAACTACCGAGCCCGCGGGAAGTACGACCAGGTCGCCGTCCGCACGGCCTGGATCACCTACGACATGCAGCCGGGGCCGCTGTCCTGACCGGCTGTGGACGACGCCGCTGCCGGCCGGCTGACCTCTGGTAGACCGGGCCCTCCGACGGCGGGGAGGCAGTAGCAGGTGGAGCTCGGCCTGGGGCTGCTCGCGCCCGCGACCGGCGCCCGCGCCGACGTGGTGGTCCGCGCGCCGGACGGCGCTAGCCTGGCCGATGTCTGCCCCCAGCTGCTGGCCGCCGTGCTGCCGGCCGGCGCCACCGGGCAGCTGTCCAGCGGTGGCGTCGCGCTCGAGCCGTCGGCGCTGCTGGGCGTCCCACCGTTGGTGCAGGGCGCCCTGCTCCAGGTCGACGCCCCGGCCGCGCCCGCCGCCCTGGCCG
>JAJAYV010000387.1 GCA_026786045.1 Frankiaceae bacterium
AGCCGGCGGCGGCGGCGCACCGACCCGCCCGCCGAGGACGGCCTGCCCGACTGGGTCGAGCCGTCCGCCGTCGAGGACGAGGGGCACTACGAGCCCCCGCCGCCGCCGCCGGTCCCCCGCCTGGCGCCGCAGAAGCTCGCCTCCGCCGCCGCGCTGCTCGTCGGCGTGGTCCTGATGTTCGCGCCGAAGCTGCTGCTGCAGGACCGCACGGCGTTCGTCGGCATGATGGGCCTGCTGCTCACGGCGGGCGGCGCCGCCGCGCTGGTCTACCTGATGCGCGATGCTCCACCCACCGACAGCGGTCCCGACGACGGAGCGGTCGTCTGACCCACCACCACGAGGAGCGCAGTTGACGTCCAGCGAGGTCCTCGAGACGCGCGGCCACCTGATGGACAGCGGCGTGCTGGCCCGGGTGCTCGACGACGTTCTCGCCTACGGCGGGGACTACCGGATCGACCGGCTCGACGTCGGCCGCGCCCACGACGACGAGTCGTACGCCCGGCTGGTCGTCAGCGCCGACACCGACGAGGCGCTCGCCCGGCTGCTCATGCGGCTGCAGACCCACGGCGTCAACCAGGTCGACCCTGGCGAGGCGGTGCTGCGCGAGGTCGCGCAGGACGGCGTCTTCCCGGACGACTTCTACTCCACGACCAACCTCGAGACCGTCGTGCGCCTGGGGGCGCAGTGGGTGCCGGTCGAGCAGCCCGAGATGGACTGCGGCCTGCTCGTGGAGGACGGCCGGGTGCGCACCGTGCCGGTCTCCGACGTGCGCGCGGGCGACCGGGTCGTCTGCGGCGCGGGCGGGGTGAAGGTCGTGCTGCCGCACGTCGAGCGGCCGTCGGCGGGGACGTTCGAGTTCATGGCCTCCAGCGTCTCGAGCGAGAAGCCGCAGTCGCTGCTGCTGCGCCAGATCGCCCAGCAGATGCGCGAGGTCAAGGCCGAGGGCGGCAAGGTGCTGTGGGTCGGCGGTCCGGCCGTCGTGCACACCGGGGCCGCCCCGGCGATGGTCGCCCTCGTCGAGGCGGGCTACGTCGACGTGCTGTTTGCCGGCAACGCGCTGGCCACCCACGACATCGAGGCGTCCTTGTTCGGCACCTCGCTCGGCGTCGACCTCGCGGCCGGCAAGGGCGTCGAGCACGGCCACGAGCACCACATCCGCGCCATCAACCAGATCCGCAAGGCCGGCTCGATCAAGGCCGCCGTCGACGCGGGGATCCTCACCTCCGGCGTGATGCACGCGATGGTCCGCCACGGCAAGACCTTCGTGCTCGTCGGCTCGGTGCGCGACGACGGCCCGCTTCCCGACGTCTACACCGACGTCATCGAGGGCCAACGCGCGATGCGCGCCCAGCTGCCCGGCGTCGGCTTCGCGATCATGGTCGCGACGATGCTGCACTCGATCGCGACGGGGAACATCCTGCCCGCGTCGGTGCCGCTGGTGTCGGTCGACATCAACCCGGCCACGGTCACCAAGCTGGCCGACCGCGGCTCGGCGCAGGCCGTCGGCATCGTCACCGACATCGGGCTCTTCCTCGAGGGCCTGGCCCGCGAGCTCGTCCCCGGCTACGACCGCTAGTCCGTCCGGCCCGGCGGCCAGGCCAGGTCGAGCACGAGCGGGAGGTGGTCGGTCACCGGGCCGACGCGCGGGACCTCGACTGCCTGCACGACCAGCCGGGGGTCGGCGAGCAGCACGTCGATCCGCCGCCGCGGCGCACGCAGCGGGAAGGTCGGGCCGCAAGCCGCGGCGGTGTCGACCAGCCCGGCCGACAACTCCGCCCAGGCTGGTCCGCCCGGCTCCTCGTTCACGTCCGCGCAGAGCACCAGCAGGTTGCCGAGGCCGGCGGCGGCCGTACGGACCCGCCGCGCGCTGTCCAGCCGCGCGAGAGGGTCGAGGTCGAGGTGGGTGCCGGCCACGGCCAGCCGGGCTCCGGCCAGCTCGACGACGCCGACCACCGCGCCGCGCCGGTGCAGCCCGGGTCGCCGCGGCAGCCGCAGCACCGACGCCGTCACCACCGTCGTACGACGACCGACCAGGAGCAGGTTGCCGTGCGCCGCCGCTCCCCCGGCGACCCGGGTCAGGCCGGCCCGCCGGGCCAGCCGCCGGTTCGCCCAGCCGGAGCCGAGCAGCCGAGGGGCCTCCTGCAGCAGCACGACGTCGGGCGCGAGGCCGGCCAGCACCCGGGCCACTCCGGCTGCGTCGTCGCGCAGCGAACGGACGTTCCAGCTGACGACGCGCAGGCCGCTCACGCGGCCGGGGCGGTCAGGCGCGCTTGGTGGAGCGGCGCGGGGTGGGGATGCGCGGCTGCTCGAGGAAGATCTTGACGCCGTCGAGCAGGTCGGCGCGGTCGGCGAGCCGGCCGTCCTTCTGCCAGACGTGCCGGCCGCAGGCCGTGCAGCTGTGCAGCACGAGCGCGGTGCCGCGGCTGGTCACCTCGATGGCGGACATCGACCGGCGGCAGCAGACCTGGCCCGCGGTGGACGACGTCGTGGTCGGGGTGAGGGAGGTCATGGCAGTGACTGTGCGCGACGTTCCGTTCACGCGCCATGGCCCGAACGAACCATTTCGGGCGCATCGGCTAGCGGGGCCGGGCCAGGTCGGCGGCCCCGACGAGCCCGGCCTCGTTGCCGAGCTCGGCGAGCCGGATCTCGGCGTGCGGGCGGTGCCGGGTCCCGGTGAGCCGCTCGGCGAAGACCCGCCGGGCCGGGGCGAGCAGCAGCTCTCCCGCATCGGCCACGCCGCCACCGACGACGAACGCGCCCGGGTCGAGCACGGCGGCGAGGTCGGCCAGGCCCTGGCCGCGCCAGCCGCCGACCTCCTCGAAGCAGTCGAGCGCGGCCGGGTCGCCCTCACGAGCGGCCTGGGTGACCTCGACGGCCTCGATGCCCTCGGGCCGGCCGTTGCCAAGCTCGAGCAGCCGCTTGCCGTAACCTCTTTGCACGTCAGCGATCTCGCGCGCCTCGCGCAGGAGCGCGCGCCCTGAGCAGTACTGCTCCCAGCAGCCGTGCTGCCCACAGCCGCAGCGCCGGCCGGCCTTCTCCACCTGGATGTGGCCGAACTCCGCGCCGATGCCGTGCCGCCCGCGGTAGAGCGCGCCGTCGAGCACGATGCCGCCGCCGATGCCGGTGCCGACCGTGACGACGACCAGGTGCTGCTCGCCGCGCCCGGCCCCGAAGCGGTGCTCGGCCCAGGCAGCGGCGTTCGCGTCGTTCTCGACGACGACCGGCAGGCCGACGCGCTCGGCGACCGCGTCGCGCAGCGGCTCGTCGCGCCAAGAGAGATTCGGCGCGACGTAGACCTTCGATCGCTCGGCGTCGATGAAGCCGGCGGCGCCGATGCCGACCGCCTCCACCTCGTGCTCGGCACGCAGCTCGTTCACGCACTCGGCGATGACGTCCTCGACGTCGCTCGGCGAGGCCGACGGCGTCGGCCGCCGGGTGCGGGCCAGCACCGTGCCCTGCTCGTCGACCACTCCGGCGGCGACCTTGGTCCCGCCGACGTCCACGCCGATGGTCAGCACCTCAGTCCTCCCGTACGTCGATGTGCTCCACGTCGGGGCGACGCGCCGCGCGCGCGCCGTCCGGCGGGGTCATGGTCCCGACCGTCGTACGCAGTGCGGCGACGAACGACGCGGTCGCATCGAGCAGGTGCTCGACGGTCTCGGGGCGGACGTGCCGGACGGCCGAGATGCCCTGGCAGACAGGGCAGACCGAGCACTCCGGAGTCCCAGTCGCGATGCCCTCGAGCGGCATCCCGGTGCGCGAGCGCAGCCACTCCTCGGCGGCGGAGAACAGCCGCGCAGCCTCCTCGGCCGCCGACCCGACGGCCTCGTTCACGAGCGCATCCACACGGCTGGGTCGGGCTCGAAGCGCACGACGAGCCGCCCGTCGACCAGCCGCGCGCCGGCGACCCGGCAGCGGCGCAGCGCGCTCGGCAGCGCGAGCACGCGGCGGTGGCCGGACACGGTGACGGTGAGCTCGTCGCCGGTGCGGGTCAGGTCGAGGTCCTCCTTGTGCGCGAGCGGCAACGCCAGGGAGAGCTCGAAGCCGTCGGCGGTGCGGCCGACCTCGAGCAGCTCGGGCAGGTCGGCGACGGCCTGCCCCGGGTCGGCGCCGTCGTACAGCTCCTGGCCGAAGGCGGTGAGCGCGGTCAGACCGACCGGCTCGGCGGGGCGGTACGGCGCCACCATCACCGGCAGGCCGCCGGCGTCGCGGCGCACGCCCTCGAGCTGCTCGGTCTGGGCGCGCGCCCCGCCGGCGAGGAAGGGGTCGTCGGAGGCGGGGAAGACGCGGTTGGCGACCAGCGCGTCGACCCGGTAGCCGTACAGCGCGAGGGAGGTGAGGGTGCGTCGCGCCTCGGCGACGACGACGGCCTCGGGGGTGAGCACGAGCCGCACCGACGTCGACGGCGCGGTGAGCACCGCCCGCACCTGCAGCAGCTCGCGGTGCAGGCGCTCGACGGCGTCGAAGACGTCCTCACGCGGCACGGCCGGCCCGGACACCCGGGACAGCAGCGGCCGCACGGCCCGCAGCGCGCGCCGCTGGGCCGGGAAGACGCGCTCGACATACCAGGACAGCGCCTCGGGCAGGGCGAGCAGCCGGAGCGTCTCGCCGGTGGGGGCGCAGTCGACGACGACGAGGTCCCACGGCCCGCTGGTGACCTGGCGGCTGACCTCGAGCAGCGCGAGCACCTCCTCGGCGCCGGGCAGGACGGTGAGCTCCTCGGCCTGCAGCGCGTCGACGCCGGCGCGCTCGAGCACACCGGCCAAGTAGGCCTGGATGTCGCGCCAGGTCTGCTCGAAGGCGCGCTGCGCGTCGACCTGCATGCCGTAGAGCCCGGTGTCGACCTCGGTGGGCACGGCGCCGAGCCGCACGCCGAGAGCGTCGGCGAGCGAGTGCGCCGGGTCGGTGGAGAGCACGAGGACCTTGCTGCCGCGGGCAGCCGCAGCAGCCGCGGTGGCGGCCGACGCCGTCGTCTTGCCGACCCCGCCCTTGCCGGTGAACAGCAGGACGCGCACGGGGCTAGGCCCCCGACTCGACGCGCTTCTTGAGGTCCTTCAGCGCCGAGTCCATGATCATCTTCTCGGCCTTGCGCTTGAACATCCCGAGCATCGGCATGGAGATGTCGACCGCGAGCTGGTAGGTCACCTCGGTGCCGTCGCCCTTGGGCGCCAGCGCGTAGGAGCCGACCTGCGACCGCTGCACCGCGCTCTTGCCGACCAGGTGCCAGCTCACGCCCGTGCCGTTCCAGTCGTACTCGAGGACGTACTCGTCCTTGAGCACGCCGGCGTCCATGACGAACTTCGCCTGCCGCGGCCGACCGTCGGCGCCGCTCTCGACGATCTCGGCGCTCTTGATGGCGGTCGTCCACTCGGGATAGGCCTCGAGGTCGGCGATGACCGCGAGGACCTGCTCCGGCGGGGCGGCGATGGTGATCGTGGAGCTCGCGACGTCGGCCATGCCCCGGAAGGCTAGTACCGCGGTCTAGTACTCGAGGACGAAGGGCGTCCCGGTCCCGCGGAAGTGCCCGACGTTGACGCACTCGGTCCGGCCGATGCGCAGCCGCGACTGCAGCGGCTGGTGCACGTGGCCGAACAGGACCAGCCCCGGCGCGGTGTCCCGGATCGCGTCGAGCACCGCCGCGCTCCCCCGCTCGAACCGCCGCGCCTCGACGTCGTAGAGCAGCCCGGGCACGTCCGGCGGGATGTGACAGGCAAGCACGTCGACGGCGCCGACCGCGGCGACCTTGGCGGCGTAGGTCTCGTCGTCGACCTCGTGCGGGGTGCGCATCGGCGTCTGCAGCCCGCCGCCGACAAAACCCCAGGTGCGGCCGCCGATCTCCACGACCTCGCCGTCGAGGACCGTGTGGCCGTCGCGGGTGAACTCCGGCCACATCGCCGGGACGTCGACGTTGCCGTACGTCAGGTAGGCGGGGGTGGGCATGGCCTCGAAGAGCGCGGCGTACTGCCCGCGCAGGGCGTCCTCCATCGCCGCCTTCGGGTCCTGGAGGGACGCCCACAGGCCGCGCGAGAAGCTGCGGGCCTGCTCGAAGCGGCGCTCGGTGCGCAGCGCGACCAGCCGCTCGGCGCTCTCGGCCCCGAACAGCTCGGCGAAGATCCCGCCCGAGCTGTCGGCGTAGTCGAGGAACAGGATCAGGTCGCCGAGGCAGACCAGGGCGTCGGCGCCGTCGCCGGCGCGGGACAGCGCCTCGACGCTGCCGTGGACGTCGCTGACGACGTGGATACGCACGCAGGCGAGCCTAGATCGGGACGACCGTCTTGGCTCAGCCGAGCAGCAGCCCGAGAAGCGCGGTGAGCGCGACGACCGCGAGGACCACGCCGAAGGCCAGGCCCATCCGCTGGCCGCGACTCAGGCGGGTGAGGTCGCCGACGCCGGGCAGCTCGAGCAGCGGTCCCTCGGCCTCGCGAAGCCCGGCCAGGAAGCCGGCCCCGCACGCGCCGCAGGCGTTCACGGCGAGCGGGTTCCGGGCGCCGCAGGTGGCGCACGGCCAGGTCGGGTCCGCGTCGGCGGGTGCCGGCAGGCCCGGCGCGGCCGCCGGCTCGGTCAGCGGGTCGAGCGCAGGGGCGCCGTACGACGCGGTCGGCGGGATGACCAGCACCGGGGCGGGCTCGGGCTCCGGGGCGGGCGGCGGTGGTGGTCGCAGGTCGGCGTGGCAGAGGGTGCACCAGGGCGCGCCGGGGCGCGCCGCTGCCCGGCAGTGCGGGCAGCGCGTGGTGCTCTCGAGCAGGTCGTCCACGCAGGAGGGGTCGGCAGGACCGGCCTGGTCCTTGACCGCCCGGCGATCTGTGGATGCGCGATAAGGTGCCGCTATCGGGCGAGCTCTACGTCCCGCCCGGCCGCGACTCGACGAGGAGCCACAGTGCAGGAATTCGCCACCCCCCCGGCCGTTGAGCTGGACCCGAGCACGTCGCTGACCGACGCGGTCCGCGACCGCGCCGCCAGCAGCCCGGACGAGGTGGTCTTCACGCGCCGGGTGGACGGCCGCTGGGCGCCGGTCACCGCCAAGGAGTTTGCGACAGAGGTCGCCTCCATCGCCGCCGGTCTCGCGGCCCAGGGCGTGCAGGCGGGCGACCGCGTCGGCCTGATGAGCAAGACGCGCTACGAGTGGACGCTCTGCGACTACGCGATCTGGACCGCCGGCGCCGTCACCGTGCCGATCTACGAGACGTCCTCCGCCGAGCAGGTCCAGTGGAACCTCGGCGACTCCGGTGCGGTCGCCTGCATCGTCGAGTCCCCCGCCCACCAGGCGGTGCTGGAGGAGGTCCGCGACCAGCTGCCCGACCTCAAGGGCGACTGGCACATCGACGCCGGCGGCCTCGAGGAGCTCGCCGCCGCCGGGCGCGAGGTGCCCGCCAGCGAGCTCGAGGCCCGCCGCCAGACAGTCACCCCCGACAGCCTGGCCACCATCATCTACACCTCGGGCACGACCGGGCGACCGAAGGGCTGCGAGCTCACCCACGGCAACCTGCTCAACACCGGCCGCAGCGCCTCGCTGGTCCTGCCGGAGCTGTTCAACACCTCGGGCTCGACGCTGCTGTTCCTGCCGCTGGCGCACGTGTTCGCGCGCCTGATCCAGGTCGCCTGCGTCGAGAGCGGCGTCCGGATGGGCCACACTGCCGACATCAAGGCCCTGCTCGCCGACTTCGCGACCTTCCAGCCGACGTTCATCCTGTCGGTCCCGCGGGTGTTCGAGAAGGTCTACAACACCGCCAAGCAGAAGGCCCACAGCGACGGCAAGGGCGCCATCTTCGACCGCGCCGAGTCCACCGCGATCGCCTGGTCCGAGGCGAAGGACAAGGGCGGAGCCGGCTTCGCGCTGAACCTGCAGCACAAGCTGTTCGACAAGCTCGTCTACTCCAAGCTGCGCGCCGCGATGGGCGGCAAGGTGGCGTGGGCCGTGTCCGGCGGAGCGCCGCTCGGCGCCCGGCTCGGCCACTTCTACCGCGGCATCGGCATCACGATCCTCGAGGGCTGGGGCCTGACCGAGAGCACCGCCGCGGGCACGATCAACACGCCGGCGCAGCTGAAGATCGGCAGCGTCGGACGGCCCTCTCCGGGCGTCACGATCCGGGTCGCCGAGGACGGCGAACTCCTCATGTCAGGCGACAACGTCTACCAGGGCTACTGGCACAACCCGACCGCCACGGGCGAGTCGATCGTCGCCGGCTGGTTCCACACCGGCGACATCGGCGAACTCGACGCCGAGGGCTTCGTGACCATCACCGGTCGCAAGAAGGAGCTGATCGTCACCGCCGGCGGCAAGAACGTGGCGCCGGCCGTGCTCGAGGACCGCCTGCGCGCCCACCCGCTGGTCAGCCAGTGCATGGTCGTCGGCGATGCCAAGCCGTTCATCGCCTGCCTGGTCACGCTGGACGCCGACGCGCTGCCGGGCTGGCTGAAGAGCGAGCACCGCGACGAGACGCTGACCGCCGCCCAGCTCGCCAAGGACCCCGAGGTGATGGCCGAGATCCAGTCGGCCGTCGACGAGGCCAACAAGGCCGTCTCCAAGGCAGAGGCCATCCGCAAGTTCCAGATCCTGTCCGAGGACTGGACCGAGGAGGGCGGGCAGATGACGCCCTCGCTCAAGCTCAAGCGATCCGTCGTCATGAAGCAGTTCGGGGCCGAGGTCGAGGGCCTGTACGCCGGCAGCAGGGAGTAGCGATTCCCGTCCCGGGGTGACGCTGCCCGTGGGCGAGCGCCTCCCGGAAGGGTGGTCCATGCTCTGAAGTCGTCCTCCCCGGCGGCCGAAAGGACAGCTGTGACCCCCGTCCTCCTGGCCCAGGGAATCGTCGTCGACTTCGGCGCCGTACGGGCCGTCGGCGGCTTCGACCTGTCCGTCGCCGCAGGCGCCTCCGTCGCGCTCGTCGGCCGCAACGGCGCCGGCAAGAGCACAACGATGCGCGTGCTGGCGGGAGTGCTGCCGCCGAGCGCCGGGACGGTCCAGGTCGTCGGGATCGACGCCGCCGCCGACCCCTCAGGCGTGCGGGCAGCGGTCGGCTACTGCCCGGACGTCGGCGGGCTGATCCCCCGCGCCACCCCGTGGGAGCACCTTCAGCTGGCCGCGCGGCTGCGCGGGATGCGGCGGTGGGAGGACCGCGCCCGCGACCTGCTCGAGCGCTGCTCCCGGGACGACTCCGCCGACCGGGTCACCGCCGGCTTCAGCCACGGGAGGAGCAGCCGCCTGTCGGTGGTCCTGGCCGCCTTCCACTCCCCCCGGC
>JAJAYV010000388.1 GCA_026786045.1 Frankiaceae bacterium
CCTCCGGCTGCGTCATGAGCCACCCGTGCCGGCCCGCGACGACCTCGGTGGGCAGCGCGCCCGCCACCGTGCTGAACTCGCCGCGCGCGATCAGCCTGTCGGCGTCGCCCCAGACGAAGAGCACCGGCAGCCCGCTCGCGACGAGGGCGTCGGCCGACCCGGCGAGCGAGGCGGTCAGCGCCAGCCGCGCGCTCAGCGCCAGGGTGACCGGCTTGCGGAGCGCGTTCGGGACGAAGGCCCTGAGCATCGACGGCGCGGACTTCGCCACCTCGCGCGGGCTGAGCTCGGTAACGGCGCCGGCCGCCCAGCGCCACCAGGCGGCTGACGTCATGCCGCGGCCGTCGCGCGGGGTGCGGCTCGGGGCGCCGCCGACGGAGTTCACGAGGGTGAGGGAGCGGACGCGGTCCGGGCGCTGGACGGCGAGCTGCAGGGCGACCCCGCCGCCGAAGGAGTGCCCGGCGACGAAGACCGGGTGGGCCAGGCCGAGGACGTCGAGCAGCCGGCCGATCCGGGTCGCGTACGACGCCAGGTCGAGGCCGTTGCGCAGCCCGCCGTCCGCGCCCAGCAGCGCGGGGCCGTCGCTGCCGCCGAAGCCCGGCAGGCACGGCGCGATGACGCGGACGCCCGCCGCGGTGAGCCGCGAGAAGCCGTCGGCGTAGCAGGCGGGCGACAGCCCCCAGCCGTGCAGGAACAGCAGCGGGTCGGCCGCGGGGTCCCCGGCCTCCATGAGCCGCACGACGGCTCCGTCGACGAGCACGTCGCGCCAGCGGACGGCAGCGTTGCGGGTCATGGCGACTCCAGGGCGGCAGCAGCGGCCTGCGCATGGTGCATCGGCAGTCCGAGCTAGGGCTGGAGCGAACCGCCCTCGGCGTGTCCCGGCCCGCTGCCGGAGTGCAGCAGCGCGTGTCGGCCGGCCATCGCCTCGTGCTCGGTGGCCCGCTGGGGCTCGTCGTGGGACAGGACGAGGTGGCCGAGCAGCTTCTCCTGGTCGGCGACGAGGTCGGCCCACGTCGCGACCAGGTCGGCCGCGGCGACGAGCGCCTCGAGCCGGACCCGAACGGGGAGCAGGAGCAGCTCGCGCTCGAGCACGGCGACCAGGTCCTCGGGCAGCAACGCCCGCGGGTCCTCGTCGTCCGCGACCAGGCCCTCGTGCTCGAGCAGGACGTCGAGCTCGCCGAGCTCCTCGTCGTCCTCGAGGCCCGCAAGGGCGAGGTCCTCGTCGTCGTCCTCGCCGTCCTCCTCGTAGCCCGCCTCGACCTCGTCCAGCGACAGCCCGGCCTCGGCCGCCCAGCGAGCCTCCTCCTCGAGGTCCACCTCGTCGGGCAGCGCGGCGAAGAAGGCGTCCTGCCAGCGCTCGACCAGCTCGCGCACGGCGTCGCACCGCTCGAGGACCCCGCCCACGTCGACGCTCTCGCCGTCGACCGGGGGCGTGAGCAGCGCCCGCTGCAGCGCGCCGGCGGCACCCGGGGGGAGGTCTGCCAGCGGGTCAGCGCTGGAGACGGTGTGCACGACGCCCTTGGAGTCCCGGAACATCCGCGCAGACTAGGGTGCGGCGCTCCGGCAGTCGGTCCAGAGGAGGACGTGATGGGCGAGTTCGTGCGGCTCGAGGTCGACGGCGCGGTGGGCACGATCCGCCTCGACCGGCCGAAGATGAACGCGCTGAACGGGCAGGTCACCGCCGAGCTGCGCGAGGCCGCCGAAGAGGCCCGCGACCGCGCCGACCTCCGCGCCGTCGTCCTCTACGGCGGCGAGCGCGTCTTCGCCGCCGGCGCCGACATCAAGGAGATGTCGACCATCACCTACGCCGAGATGCTGTCGTGGGGCAGCCGGCTGCAGGAGGGTCTGAAGGTCGTCGCCCGGCTGCCCAAGCCGGTCATCGCGGCGGTCACCGGCTACGCCCTCGGCGGCGGCTTCGAGCTCGCGCTCACCGCCGACTTCCGGGTCCTGGGGGAGCGCGCCAAGGTGGGTGTCCCCGAGATCACCCTCGGCGTCATCCCCGGCGCCGGCGGCACCCAGCGGCTGACCCGGCTGGTGGGCCCGGCCAAGGCCAAGGACCTGGTCTTCTCCGGCCGCCACGTCGGGGCCGAGGAGGCTCTCGCGCTCGGCATCGCCGACCGCGTCGTGCCCGACGCCGACGTCTACTCCACCGCGCTCGACATGGCCCGGTCCTACGCCGAGGGGCCGGCGGTCGCGCTGCGCGCGGCCAAGCAGGCCATCGACGAGGGCCTCGAGCTCGACCTCGACAGCGCGCTGCGGCTCGAGACCGCCCTGTTCGCCGGGCTGTTCGCGACCGAGGACCAGACCGCGGGCATGACGTCGTTCCTCGAGAACGGGCCCGGGAAAGCGACGTTCACCGGTCGCTGACCGGCGTGACGAACGGCACGTCCGCAGCCGCTACTCCCTGGTTTCCCGGCGCGTTACCCGCGGGTAATCTCGCGGACGCAGGGCGGTGGGAGGGGTCGAGTTGCGCCCCGATACCGTGGCCCTCACCTTAGAAGGACCGCGAAGGACCGCCACGTCCCGCAGCTCCGCGCTCCGCGCGGTCAGGTCCACCACGCTCCCCAAGACGGAGGTCGGCGCCCCACGTGAACATCGTCGTACTGGTCAAGCAGGTGCCTGACACCTGGGCCGAGCGCAAGCTCCAGGACGCTGACAAGACCCTCGACCGCGCGTCGGTCGACGTGGTCATGAACGAGATTGACGAGTATGCCGTCGAGGAGGCCCTGAAGATCAAAGAGGCTGCCACAGCCTCCGGCGGGGAGGCTTCGGTCACGATCCTCACCATGGGCCCGGACCGCGCCGTCGAGACGATCCGCAAGGCGCTGTCCATGGGCGCCGACAAGGCTGTGCACCTGTCCGACGACGCACTCAAGGGCTCCGACGCCGTCCAGACCTCCTACGCCCTGGCCCAGGTCCTGTCCACGCTGGAGTACGACCTCGTCATCACCGGCTCCGAGGCCACCGACTCGCGCATGGCGATCATGCCGGCGCTCCTCGCGGAGCGCACCGGCCAGCCGCAGCTGTCCGGAGCCCGCAAGGTGACGGCCTCGCTGGAGGGGACTGTCGGCACCGTCCGCATCGAGCGGCAGACCGAGAACGGCTATGACGTCGTCGAGGCCGCGACCCCGGCGATCGTGTCGGTCGTCGAGAAGATCAACGAGCCGCGCTACCCCTCTTTCAAGGGGATCATGGCCGCCAAGAAGAAGCCGCTGACGAACCTCACGATCGCCGACGCCGGCATCGACGCCGCGCAGGTCGGCCTGGCCAGCGCCCCGTCGCAGGTCGTCGAGTTCAGCAATAAGCCGCCGCGCCAGGCGGGCCAGATCGTCAAGGACGAGGGTGACGGCGGCGTCAAGATCGCCGAGTTCCTCGCGTCGCAGAAGTTCGTCTGAGAGGGATCGAAAAGACATGGCTGAGGTCCTGGTCCTCGTCGACCACGTCGACGGAACCCCCAAGAAGGTCTCCTACGAGCTGCTCACGCTGGCCCGCGAGCTCGGCACACCCTCCGCGGTGGTGCTGGGCAAGGGCGCATCTGCGGCCGCCGAGAAGGTCGCCGCGTACGGCGCCGAGAAGGTCTACGTCAGCGAGGCCGAGGAGCTCGACGGCTACCTGACCGGCCCGAAGGCCGCGGTGCTCGCCCAGCTCGTCGCCGACAAGAGCCCCGCCGCGGTGCTCCTGCCGAGCAACGCCGAGGGCAAGGAGGTCGCGGCCCGCCTCGCCGTCAAGACCGGGAGCGGCTTGATCACCGACGCTGTCGGCGTCACGCCCGACCTCGTCGCGGAGCAGCCGATCTTCGGCGGCAGCGTGGTCGTGTCCTCCAAGGTGGCCACGGGCACGCCGATCATCACGGTGCGGGCCAACTCCACCGCCCCGTCCGAGGCCCCGGCCGCGGGCACCGTCGAGCAGGTCACCGCGAGTTTCTCCGACGCCGACAAGGCCGCCAAGGTCGTCGAGTCCGTCGTCGAGGACAAGGGCGGTCGCCCCGACCTGGGCGACGCGTCGATCGTCGTGTCCGGTGGTCGCGGCGTCGGTGCGGCGGAGGGCTTCGGGATCGTCGAGAAGCTTGCCGACACCCTCGGTGCGGCCGTCGGCGCCTCGCGCGCCGCGACCGACGCCGGTTGGTACCCGCACCAGAACCAGGTCGGGCAAACCGGCCGGACCGTCTCCCCACAGCTCTACATCGCGGTGGGCATCTCCGGCGCCATCCAGCACCGAGCCGGCATGCAGACCAGCAAGACGATCGTCGCCGTCAACAAGGACCCCGAGGCGCCGATCTTCGAGCTGGCCGACTTCGGCCTGGTCGGTGACCTGTTCACCGTCGTGCCGCAGCTCGCCGAGGAGATCATCAAGCGCAAGAGCTAGGCGCTCCCGCTCGTCCGCCGCCCCGGCTCCCTCGTGGGGCCGGGTTGCCTGCGTCAAGCCCTCCCTGGACTCCGCGCCCACGGCCGCCTCCTGGGACCGACGCCGTGCGCAAGGCCCGCGAGGCGGCGGTGCGCACGCAGGTGGTGGACGCCGTAGCGCCCTTCCCACCGTTCTGGCGGGCCCGACTCAAGGCCCTCGGCCGCCCAGCCGCGTCGGTGCCAATTCGGCCCGGCCCGGCCGGACTGCCGTCCGTCGGTGAGCGCGACGGGTGCCCCGACGGTGACCTGACCGGGGCGGGCGGGGCGTGCGACGTGCGGGTGGCCTGCGGGCTGCGATCGACGCAGGTCGTGATCGCCGAGGCCGGCGACCTGCCGCACGGCGCCGGCCCCACCCGGCGCCTGTTCGCCTGAGCCGGGCCGCGCGCGCCCGTCGCGGCTACCCTCGTGCCGTGGCGTACCTCGACCATGCGGCCTCGACGCCCATGCTCCCCGAGGCCGTTGACACCGTGACCGCGGCGCTGCGCGACGCGTTGTCCGCGGCCGGCAACGCGTCGTCCCTGCACAGCGCCGGCCGGCGTGCCCGCCGCGTCGTCGAGGAGTCGCGCGAGCAGCTCGCCGCCGCCCTCGGCGCGCGCCCGTCCGAGGTCGTCTTCACCGGCAGCGGCACCGAGAGCGACAACCTCGCCGTCAAGGGCATCTGGTGGGCCCGGCGGGCCGCCGATCCGCGCCGCCGCCGCATCCTGGCCAGCGCGGTCGAGCACCACGCGGTCCTCGACGCGGTCGAGTGGCTGGTCGCCCACGTGGGCGCGGTCGTCGAGTGGCTCGAGGTCGACGGGGAGGGGCGCGTGCACCCCGAGGTCCTGCGCGCCGGGCTCGAGCGCGACCCGTCCGACGTCGCGCTCGTGACCGTCATGTGGGCCAACAACGAGGTCGGCACCCTGCAGCCCGTGCGGACGCTCGCCGACCTGGCGCACGAGCACGACGTGCCCTTCCACACCGACGCCGTCCAGGCGGTCGGGCAGGTGCCGGTCGACGTGGCCGCGAGCGGCGTGGACGCGCTCACCCTCGCCGGCCACAAGCTCGGCGGTCCGCTCGGCGTGGGCGCGCTCGTGCTGGGCCGCGACGTGGACTGCGTGCCGCTGCTCCACGGCGGCGGCCAGGAGCGCGACGTGCGCTCCGGCACGCTCGACGCCCCTGCCGTGGCC
>JAJAYV010000389.1 GCA_026786045.1 Frankiaceae bacterium
AGGATCCCCTGGTCACGCAGCGCGTTGTTGTCGCCGATGTCGCCCAGCCACAGGCTGCTGCGGCCCTGCTCGTCCGGCCCACGCGCCATGTCTTCCCAGTCGCGGGCCTGCACGTCCGGCAGGTCGTACGTCGTGCGGGTCCGGCCGTCGTCGCCGACCGCGAAGAACCGTGCCTCGTCACCGGAGTCGTTGTGGGTGAAGACGATGCCCGGGGCGCTGCTGCTGGCCAGTCCGCTGGACTCGCTGATGCGCGGGTCGGCGAAGGTGAACGCGACACCGGCCGCGGCCAGCGCGAGAGCAAGCAGCACCGGGTCAGACGACGCCGTAGAGCCGGTCGCCCGCGTCGCCGAGACCCGGTGTGATGTAGCCCTTCTCGGTCAGCCGCTCGTCGACTGCCGCACAGACGACCGTGACGCCGCAGGCGCTGTCGTCGCGGAACGCCTCCTCGACGACGGCGATGCCCTCGGGAGCAGCGAGCAGGCAGATGGCGGTGATGGAGGCCGCACCGCGCTCGACGAGCAGCCGGAAGGTCGTCACCAGGGTGCCGCCGGTGGCGAGCATCGGGTCGAGCACGAAGACCTCGCGGCCGGTCAGGTCGTCCGGCAGCCGGTTCGCGTAGGCGGTCGCGGTCAGGCTGGTCTCGTCGCGCACCATCCCGAGGAAGCCGACCTCGGCGGTCGGCAGCAGCCGGGTCATGCCGTCGAGCATCCCGAGCCCGGCGCGCAGGACCGGCACCACGAGCGGCACCGGCCGCGACAGCCGGCAGCCGGTCGCGACCGCCACGGGGGTGGTCACCTCGACCGGCTCGACCCGCACGTCGCGGGTCGCCTCGTACGCCAGCAGAGTCACGAGCTCGTCGGCCAACCGGCGGAAGGTCGGCGAGTCGGTCCGCTGGTCTCGCAGGGCGGTGAGCTTGTGCGCGACCAGGGGGTGGTCGACGACGAGGGTGCGCACTACAGCGGGCCGAGCTTGTCGTGCAGGTAGCGGGTCACCTGGTCCAGCGACACGCGCTCCTGGGTCATCGCGTCGCGCTCCCGCACGGTCACGGCCTGGTCCTCGAGGGTCTCGAAGTCGACGGTGACGCAGTACGGCGTGCCGACCTCGTCCTGGCGGCGGTAGCGGCGGCCGATCGCACCGGCGTCGTCGAAGTCGACGTTCCACTCGCGGCGCAGCTTCGCGGCCAGGTCCCGCGCGACGGGCGACAGGTCGGCGTTGCGGGACAGCGGCAGCACCGCCGCCTTGAGCGGGGCGAGCCGCGGGTCGAGCTTGAGCACGACGCGCTTGTCCACGCCGCCCTTGGCGTTGGGCGCCTCGTCCTCGGTGTAGGCGTCGAGCAGGAAGGTCAGCGCACAGCGGTCGACGCCGGCTGCCGGCTCGATGACGTACGGCGTCCAGCGCTCGCCGGACTCCTGGTCGAAGTAGTCAAGGGCGACGCCGGAGGCCTTGCTGTGCACGGTGAGGTCGTAGTCGCCGCGGTTGGCGATGCCCTCGAGCTCACCCCACGGCGAGCCGGTGAAGCCGAACTCGTACTCGATGTCGACGGTCCGCTTCGAGTAGTGGGAGAGCTTCTCCTTCGGGTGCTCGAACAGCCGCAGCTTCTCCGGCGCGATGCCGAGGTCGAGGTACCACGCGAACCGCTCGTCGATCCACTTCTGGTGCCACTGCTCGTCCTCCCCCGGCTTGACGAAGAACTCCATCTCCATCTGCTCGAACTCGCGGGTGCGGAAGATGAAGTTGCCGGGCGTGATCTCGTTGCGGAAGCTCTTGCCGATCTGGCCGATGCCGAACGGCGGCTTCTTGCGAGCGCTCTGCTGCACGTTCGCGTAGTTGATGAAGATGCCCTGCGCGGTCTCGGGACGCAGGTAGGCCAAGCCGCTCTCGTCCTGCACGACACCGAGGTGGGTGGACAGCAGGCCGTTGAACATCTTCGGCTCGGTCCACACGTCGCGGTTGCCGCAGTTGGGGCAGGCGAGGTCTTTGAGCTCCTTGCCGGCCGCCTCCTCGAGATGGTCGGCGCGGTAGCGCTTGTGGCAGGAGGTGCACTCCACCAGCGGGTCGACGAAGGCCTGCACGTGGCCGGAGGTCTCCCAGACCTCGCGGGCCAGGATGACGCAGGAGTCCAGCCCGACGACGTCGTCGCGGCCCTGCACGACGGCCTTCCACCACTGGCGTTTGACGTTGTTCTTCAGCTCGACGCCAAGGGGTCCGTAGTCCCAGGAGGCGCGCAGCCCGCCGTAGATCTCGCTGCTCGGGAAGACCAGTCCGCGCCGCTTCGCGAGGCTGACGATCGTGTCCATGCGGTCGTTCTTGCTGGCCATGTGCGCTCCTGGTCCGGCTGGCTGTCGGGCGAGCGCGTCACGCTACCGGGGTCGACACTCCGAGGGTGATCGAGCAGACCGCCCCCGACTTCACCCTCCCCGCCTGGACCGCCGCCGGCGCCACGACGCTGACGCTGTCGGAGCAGCGGGGCGCCCCCGTGGTGCTCGCCTTCTACCCCGGCGACGACACGCCCGTCTGCACCCGGCAGCTGTGCTCCTACCAGGACGACCTGTCGGTGCTGACCGACCTCGGCGCGACGCTGTGGGGCATCAGCAGCCAGGACCTCGCCAGCCACGAGCGCTTCGCCACCCGGCGCGGGCTCACCTTCCCGCTGCTGTCCGACGTCGACAAGGCGGTGCACGCGCTGTACGGCGCGAAGGGGCTGATGGGGCTGCCGAAGCGGGCGGTCGTCGTCGTGGACGCCGACGGCGTCGTGCGGCACCACTCCGCCAGCTCGCTCGGGCTGACCTACCAGGACACCGCCGCCATCGCCGCGGTCCTGGCGCCGCTCACACGTCGCTGACGCTCGGCCCGCTCGCCTCGCCGACCCCGACCTGCGCCGCGTCGTGGGCCCGCCGCGACGGCCCCACGACGGCCGTGCCGTCGCCCTCGCTGGCATGCAGCACCTCGAAGGCGCTGGCCTCGTCGCGCCCGCGCGCCAGCAGCGGCGCCGCGTCGACCTTCACGTCGTAGGCCGACAGGCTGCGGCGGTAGGCGCCCACGCCGACCCACTCGGTCGTCAGGACCCACTGGGTCGGGTCGTCGGCCGCGCGGCCGATCCGCCCGCGCAGGTAGCCGGGCCGAGCGGCGAAGGCGGCGAGCGCAGCCTGGGCCAGCGGCAGGAAGCCGGCCGCGTCGGAGTCGGGCACGTCGAACCTCGTCACGACCAGCACGGGTGACAGGCTAGGCCCCCGACCGCTCCCGGAGGACCCGCTCGTGCCGAAGTCCCGCTCCCGCCGCAAGCCGACTGCTCGGCCGCGCGCACCCCGCGCTCCCCGGGAGCCGCTGGTGAAGCAGCCGGCGCCCGGCCTGCGCGGAAAGGTGGAGCGCGCGAGCGCCCCCGCCCTGGTCTGGCTCAGCTCGCGGCCGCGGTTCTTCCTGCCGGTGCTGTCGGCGGTGCTGCTCATCGCCGGGCTCGCCTCCCCCACCGCCGTCGGGGTGGGGCTGCTGCTGCTGCTCGCCGTGCTGGTGGGCTGGCTGTCCTACCTGTCCTGGCCGGTCGTGACCGGCGTGCAGCGGGCGCTGCGGCTGGGGACCGTCGGGCTCGTGCTGGCGGCGGCGGCCGGGCGGCTCAGCGGCTGACCAACATCCACCACCACCACGGCGGTGTACGGGCTCACGTCGGCTCCTCGTTAGGGACGGCGCCGCCGTAGCGGCGGTCGCGGGAGGCGTACTGCTCCACGGCGTACCAGAGGTGGCGGCGGTCGACGTCGGGCCAGAGCGTGTCCAGGAAGACCATCTCGGCGTAGGCGGACTGCCAAAGCAGGAAGTTCGAGGTGCGCTGCTCGCCCGAGGTCCGCAGGAACAGGTCGACGTCGGGCATGTCCGGCTCGTCGAGGTAGCGCGCCAGCACCGCCTCGTCGACCTTCTTCGGGTCGAGCCGGCCGTCCGCGACGTCCTGCGCGAGAGCCCTTGCAGCGTCGGCGATCTCGGCTCGACCGCCGTAGTTGACGCACATCGTGAGGGTGCAGACGTCGTTGTCGCGGGTCAGCTCCTCGGCGGCCTCGAGCTCGCGCACGACCGAGCGCCACAGCCGCGGCCGGCGGCCGGCCCAGCGCACCCGTACGCCGAGCTCGTGCATCTCGTCACGCCGGCGGCGGATGACGTCGCGGTTGAAGCCCATGAGGAAGCGCACCTCGTCGGGCGAGCGCTTCCAGTTCTCCGTCGAGAAGGCGTAGGCCGACACCCACCGGACGCCGATCTCGATCGCTCCCTCGACGACGTCGAACAGCGACGACTCCCCGGCCTCGTGGCCGGCGGTGCGGGGCAGCCCGCGGTCCTTGGCCCAGCGGCCGTTGCCGTCCATGACGATCGCGACGTGCCGCGGCACCAGCTCGGCCGGCAGGTCCGGCGGACGCACCCCCGACGGGTGCGGGGTGGGTGGCCTCACGCGCGCTCCACCAGCGGCAGCGAGCGCAGGCCCCGCTCGAGGTGCCACTGCAGGTGCGCGGCGACCAGCCCGCTGGCCTGCTTGCGGGTGCGCGGGTCGGCCTGCTCGGCGGCGTCCCAGTCGCCGGTCAGCAGGTCGAC
>JAJAYV010000390.1 GCA_026786045.1 Frankiaceae bacterium
CAGCACCATCGGGGGGACGCCGTAGCCGGCCGCGGTGAAGAAGACGCCGGGCCGAGCCGCCACCAGCGCCTCCACCGCGTCCGGATCGGGGGTGCGCATACCGAGCGCGGGCCCTTCCGGCGCCGCCGTCCCGAGCTGCTCGCGCTCGCCGCGGCGCAGCAGCCGCTCCCACGCGAGCGCCTTACCGCCCACCCGCCAGGCGGTCGTACGACCCGTGGGGTCCTCCGCCGCCTCCGGCAGGTCGCGGGCGGTCTGCCGCACGTCGTCCCAGGTCGCCACGGCGCTCCCGTCGGAGGGTCAGCGGTTGCCGGCGAGGTCCAGCTCGGCCCAGACGACCTTGCCGTCGTCGGTCGCCCGTGAGCCCCAGCGGTCGGCGAGGGTGGCGACCAGGTGCAGGCCGCGGCCGCCCTCGTCGTCCTCGCCGGCCCGGCGCCGGCGCGGCATGTGGTGACCGCCGTCGACCGCCTCGAGCAAGAGCCGGTCGCGGGTCAGCCGCAGGCGCAGCTCGACCCGACCGCGGCCGTGGACCAGCGCGTTGGTCGCGAGCTCGGAGGCCAGCAGCGTGGCGGTGTCGACGACCTCGTCGAGCAGCGCCCAGGAGCGCATCGCCAGGCGGGCCTGGCCGCGCACGTCGAACATCAGCGCCCGCTCGCGCGGCACGTCGACGACGACGGTCAGCGAGCGGCTGTCGACGTCGTCCGGGACACGCACCAGCAGCAGCGCGACGTCGTCGGCGCTGCTCGGGGCAAGCGCCGACATGACCGCGTC
The DNA here is from genome assembly GCA_026786045.1 of Frankiaceae bacterium. Taxonomy (GTDB): domain Bacteria; phylum Actinomycetota; class Actinomycetes; order Mycobacteriales; family SCTD01; genus SCTD01. The sequence continues at coordinate 769 of JAJAYV010000390.1, forward strand.
GGCCAGCGGCTCGAGGTCGGCGGGGCCGGACGCGAGGGTGCGGCACAGTGCGGCGATCCCTGCGTCGAGGTCGTCGTCGGGAGTTTCGATCAGGCCGTCGGTGTAGAGGGCCAGGGTGCTGCCGGGACGCAGGCGGACCGTCGTCTCGCGGGCCGGGTCGCTGAGCCCGAGCGGCGCGCCGACCTCGACGGCGAGCGCCCGCACGCTGCCGTCGGCCTCGAGCAGGACCGGCGGCGGGTGGCCGGCGACCGCCAGCCGCAGCTCGCGGGTGTGCGGGTCGAAGGCGGCGTAGACGCAGGTGGCGATGGCGTCCTCGTCGAGGTCGCGCAGCACCCCGTCGAGCACGTCGACGACCTCGCCGGGCCGCAGGTCGAGCCGGGCGCAGGTGCGGGCGGCGGTGCGGAGCTGGCCCATCACGGCCGCGGCCAGCACCCCGCGGCCCATGACGTCCCCGATCACCATCGCCAGGCGGCCCGCCCCGATCTCGATGACGTCGTACCAGTCGCCGCCGACCTCGGTGTCGGCTGCGCCGGCGGAGTAGCGGACGGCGACCTCGAGCTCCTCCGTCGAGGGCACCTCGGCGGGCAGCAGTGAGCGCTGCAGCGTCAGCGCGGTGCGCTTGAGCGACGCGCCGGCCTCCGCCACGTCGGTGATGTCGGTGGCCACGACGGCCACGCCGACGACCTCGTCGTCCGCGCCGCGCACGGGGTACCAGCCGGTCGTCCAGTGCGACGGGGGCGTGCTCGCGGCGTCCACCTCGACGCCCAGGACCGGCTCGCCGCCGTCGAGCACCCGGGCGATGAGGGCCTCGACCACGTCGGCGATGTCGGGAGCCATCTCGCGGGTCGTCCGCCCGAGGTGGGCGGCCGGGCTGGCGCCGTTCCCGGCCGCCAGGCTGGCGCTGATGTGGACGTAGCGGAAGTCGCGGTCGTAGTGGGCAAAGCCCACCGGAGCGGCGTCGAGCAGGACGGCCAGCAGGGCCGCCTCGTCGCCGGTGGACGGACCGGGCGGGACGGCGCTCAGGCGGGGCAGCGGCGCGGACTCGCGCGCCTCAGGCGGGCTCGAGGTCACCGGGCTGCGCGGACGCGGGCAGTGTCAGGACGCGCACGGTGCAGCCTGACCTGCGCGGACCGCGCTGGCAAGCAGGGCGCCCGGTTCCTCCCGTGTCGCGGCCGCGTGGCACCGTGGACGGACGATGCCCACCCGGAGGTCCGCTTGATCGACGTCGTCGGAGTACGGGTCCTCGCCCGTGCCGGACTGCTCATGCCCGTGCGCCCCGACCGGCTGGTCGGCATGGCGCTGGCCGCCGCCCGCTGGGGCATCACGCCGGCGACCGGCTACGCCGCGGGCGCAGCCCGCCACCCCGGCCGGGTTGCGCTCGTCGACGACGAGGGAGCGCTGACCTGGCGCGAGGTCGACACCCGCACCGACCGGCTCGCCGGCGAGCTGCGCGTCCGCGGGCTGCGCGAGGGCGATGCCGCCGGGCTGCTCGCCCGCAACGGCCGCGGCCTGGTCGAGGGCGCGGTCGCGCTGGCCAAGTGCGGCGCCGACGTCCTCTACCTCAACACCGGCAGCGCGGCCGAGCCGCTGGGCCAGGTCCTCGACCGCGAGCACGCCCGGCTCGTCGTGCACGACGCAGACCTCGGCGACCTGCTGACCGGCGGTCGTACGACCGTCACGACCGAGGAGGCGGCCCGCCTGGCGACCACCTCCCGCCTCGGCCCGCCGGCCAAGTCGGCGCACACGTCGCGGCAGGTCATCCTCACCAGCGGCACCACCGGCGCGCCCCGCGGCGCCGCCCGCAGCGGGGCGACCGTCGAGGACGCGATCGCCGCCCTGTCTGCGATCCCGCTCCGCGGTCGCGAGACGACGGTGATCGCCGCGCCCGCCTTCCACGCGTGGGGGCTGGGCCACCTGTCACTGGCGATGCTGCTCGGCTCGACCGTCGTGCTCCAGCGCCGCTTCGACCCGCACCGGGTCCTCGCCGCGGTCGAGGAGCACCGCGCCACCGCGCTCGTCGTCGTCCCGGTGATGCTCGAGAAGCTGCTCGGCGCGCTGAAGGAGAGGGCGTACGACACCTCCTGCCTGCGGGTCATCGCCTCCAGCGGCAGCTCGCTGCCGGGCGACCTCGTCGAGCGGGTGCACGCGTCGTTTGGCCCGGTGCTCTACAACCTCTACGGCTCCACCGAGGTCGCCTACGCCGCGGTCGCCTCGCCGCAGGACCTCGCCGCCGACCCGCGCACCGCGGGCCGGCCGCCGCACGGCGTCACGCTGCGCGTCGTCGACGCGGCCGGCAAGGACGTCCCGCCCGGCACCCCCGGCCGCATCTTCGTCGGCAGCGGCCTGTCGTTCTCCGGCTACACCGACGGCACCGACAAGGACCGCCTCGACGGGCTGGTCAGCACCGGCGACCTCGGCGTCCTGTCCGAGGGCGGCCGGCTGACTGTGCTCGGCCGCGACGACGACATGGTCGTGATCGGCGGCGAGAACGTCTACCCAGGCCAGGTCGAGGACGTCCTGGCCGTCCACCCGTCCGTCGCCGAGGTGGCCGTCGTCGACGTCGAGGACCCGGCGTACGGCGTCCGCCTCGTCGCGCACGTCGTCCCGGCCCCCGGGGCGAGCCTCGACGAGGAAGAGCTCAAGGAGCTCGTTCGTAGCCGGCTGGCCCGCTTCGCCGTGCCGCGCGAGGTACGGGTGTGCGAGGAGCTGCCCCGCAACGCGACCGGCAAGATCCTGCGCAAGGACCTGCGCGGGTGACCGCTCCGGCCGAGCTCGACCTGCCCGCCGTCGACGACGAGGTCGTCGAGGACCGCCCGTGGGTGACCATCGTGTGGAACGACCCGGTCAACCTCATGAGCTACGTGACGCACGTGCTCATGGAGCTGTTCGGCTACCCCCGCAGCCACGCGGAGAAGCTGATGATGGACGTGCACGAGAAGGGCCGGGCCGTGGTCAGCAACGGCACCCGCGAGCAGATGGAGCACGACGTGGCACGCCTGCACGCCCGAGGCCTGTGGGCCACCCTGCAGCAGGACTGATGCGGTTCAAGCGCCGGGGCGGCGCGATCCGGGCCGACCTCGAGGCCGTCGAGGCCGACGTCCTCACGTCCGTCGCCGCGGACCTGCTCGAGCTGCTGGGGGAGGAGGCCGATGCCGACCCCGACCCGCTCGCCGCGCTGGTCGGGCGGTCCGACGGCCCGGCCGCCGCGCCCGAGGACCCGGCGCTGGCCCGGCTGCTGCCCGACGCGTACGGCGACGACGACGACGCGGCGACCGAGTTCCGCCGCTACACCGAGGGCGACCTGCGGACGGGGAAGCGCGCGAACGCCGGCACCGTGCTGGCCACCCTGGCGCCGCTCACCGGCCGCGGCGGGCGGCTGGTCCTGGACCGCGACGAGGCCGACGCCTGGCTGAGCTGCCTGAACGACCTGCGGCTGGTGCTCGGTAGCCGGCTCGAGGTCACCGAGGAGACCGAGCTGGCAGCGCGCGACGACGCCCCGCGCGCCCACGCGCTGCAGGTCTACGGGTGGCTGGGCTGGCTGCAGGAGTCGCTGCTGTCCTGCCTCGACCCGCGCACCTGAGGGCCCCTCGGTAGCCTGGCCCGGTGCTGGAGATCCCGCAGGAGATGGTGGACCGGGTCGTCGCGCACGGCCGGCGCGATCACCCGGACGAGTGCTGCGGGGTCATCGCGGCGAAGGACGGCGCGGCGACGCGGATCTTCGAGATGGAGAACGCCGAGCGCTCGCCGACCGGCTTCGTCTTCGACAGCCAGGAGTGGCTGCGCGTCTACCGCGACATCGACGACGCCGACGAGGAGCTGCTGGCCGTCTACCACTCGCACACCGCGACCGAGGCCTACCCCTCTCGTACCGACGTCCGCTGGTCGGCCACCGCCGGCTTCCCGCACTGGCTGCTCGTCTCGACCCGGTCGGCGGAGCTCGAGCTGCGGTCGTTCACGATCGAGGACGGCGTGGTGACCGAGGAGGAGGTCCGCGTCACCTGAGGAATCCCCCTCCGCCGGCCCCTGTTGCAGTCCGGTAGTCGGCAGCCCTGCCCCGTCCGATCCAGAGGAGAACCGCCCGCATGGCCATCGAGGTCCGCATCCCGACCATCCTGCGCACCTACACGGGGGGCGAGAAGCTCGTCGAGGGCTCCGGCGACACGCTGACCGCGCTGCTCGACGACCTCGACAGCCGCTACGACGGCCTGCGCGGCCGCCTGATCACCGACGCCGGCGCGCTGCACCGCTTCGTCAACGTCTACGTCAACGACGAGGACGTCCGCTTCCTCGGCGGCCTGGAGACCAAGCTCGCCGACGGCGACAGCGTGACGGTCCTGCCGGCCGTCGCCGGCGGGTCCCGCTAGCCGCATGCGCTTCGACTCACTGGTGGAGTCCGTCGGGCGCACCCCGCTCGTCGGGCTCCCGCGGTTGTCCCCGTCCCCGGACGTGCGGCTCTGGGCCAAGCTCGAGAGCAACAACCCGACCGGGTCGGTGAAGGACCGCGCGGCGATCTACATGATCGCGCAGGCCGAGAAGGAGGGGCTGCTCCGCCCGGGCGTCACCGTCCTGGAGCCGACCTCCGGCAACACCGGCATCTCGCTCGCGATGGTCTGCCGCCAGCGCGGCTACCGGCTGGTGTGCGTGATGCCGGAGAACACCTCGATCGAGCGCCGCCAGCTGCTGACGATGTACGGCGCCGAGATCGTCGCCTCGCCCGCCGCCGGCGGCTCCAACCAGGCCGTCGCGATGGCCAAGGAGCTCGCCGCGCAGAACCCCGACTGGGTGATGCTCTACCAGTACGGCAACCCGGCGAACGCGCTCGCGCACTACGAGACGACCGGTCCCGAGCTGCTCGAGGACCTGCCGACGATCACGCACTTCATCGCCGGCCTCGGCACCACCGGCACCCTCATGGGCACCGGCAGATACCTGCACGAGCACAAGCCGGGCGTGCGGGTCATCGCCGCCGAGCCGCGCTATGGCGAGCTCGTCTACGGCCTGCGCAACATCGACGAGGGCTTCGTCCCCGAGCTGTACGACGCGTCGATCCTCACGTCCCGCTTCTCCGTCGGCCCGCGCGAGGCGCTGCGGCGCACCCGCCAGCTGGTCGAGGAGGAGGGCATCTTCGCCGGCATCTCCACCGGCGCGATCCTGCACGCCGCGCTCGGCGAGGCGATGAAGGTCGTCAAGGAGGGCGGCACCGCCGACATCGCCTTCATCGTCTGCGACGGCGGGTGGAAGTACCTGTCGACCGGTGCCTACGCCGGCACGCTCGAGGAGGCCGAGTCCGCGCTCGAGGGCCAGCTCTGGGCCTGAGCCGCTGGCGGAGCCGAGCAGCGGCTCGCAGGTCGAGGTGCCACGCCCGGGCCGCACGTCGTGAGAGGTTCAAGACTCAGGGCTCGGAGCGACGGGCTCGACACGACGAGGCGCGGTCACCGGGGGCGGCATGATCCAGGCCACAGGCCTGACCAAGCGGTACGGCACCTTTGTCGCAGTTGACGACGTGAGCTTCCGGGCCGAGCCGGGCCGGGTCACCGGCTTCCTCGGCCCGAACGGCGCCGGCAAGTCCACCTCGATGCGGATGCTGGTCGGACTGACCCCGCCTACGGACGGCACCGCGACGGTGCTCGGCATGCCGTACCGGTCGATCCCCAACCCGGGCCGCCGGGTGGGCGTCCTGCTGGACGCCTCGGCACAGCACAGCGGTCGTACGGGCCGCGAGGTCCTGGCGCTGGGCGCGCTGCTGATGGGCCTGCCGAGCACGCGCGTCGACGCGATGCTCGAGCTGGTCGGCCTCACCCCCGAGGAGGCCAAGCGCCGGCTCGGCAACTACTCGCTCGGCATGCGCCAGCGGCTGGGCATCGCGCATGCGCTGCTCGGCGAACCCGAGGTGCTCATCCTGGACGAGCCGGCCAACGGACTGGACCCGGCAGGCATCCGCTGGATGCGCGGGCTGCTGCGTGGCTTCGCCGACCAGGGCGGCACCGTGCTGCTGTCCTCGCACCTGCTGCACGAGGTGGAGGCCATCGCCGACGAGCTGCTCATCATCGGCCGCGGCCGGATCGTCGCGGAGGGCAACAAGGACGTGCTGCTGGCGTCGGGCGCGGTCTTCGTACGCGGACTCGACGAGCGCCAGCTGGCCGTCGCGCTGACCGCTGCGCAGATCGGCTTTGTGGAGGTTCCGGGCGGTGGGTTGCAGACCGAGTCCAGCGCCGAGGACGTCGGTCGCGCTGCCGCCGCAGCCTCGGTCGTCCTCACCGAGCTCCGGCCGGCCGTGGGCGCCGGGCTGGAGGAGATGTTCCTCTCCCTCACCGCGGACGACGCCCGAGAGCCCGTCACGACAGGAGCCGTCGCGTGAGCACGCTGACCACCCCCAGGTCCGCCCGAGCCGGCCGGGAGCTGTCCGACGCGGTGCCGATGAGCCGGCTGCTGCGGGTGGAGCTCCGCAAGCTCGTGGACACCCGGTCGGGGCGCTGGCTGCTCATCGCCATCGGCGTTCTCACCGCCGCGGTCGTCACGGTCTTCCTGTTCGCGGCGCCGCCGGAGGAGCTGACGTACACCAACTTCGTGACGGCGACCGGCACGCCGCAGGGAGTGCTGCTGCCGATCCTCGGCATCCTCACCGTGACCAGCGAGTGGGGCCAGCGGACCGGGCTCGTGACCTTCACGCTCGAGCCCAAGCGCGGCCGGGTGGTGGTCGCCAAGCTGCTCGCGGTGCTGCTGCTCGGGCTCCTCGCGGTCGCCGTCGCGTTCACGTTGGCTGCGGTCGGCAACGCGCTGGGCGCGGCGCTGCAGGACGGCGACGGCGACTGGGGCTTCGGCCTGGCCGGCTTCCGCGACATCCTGGTGCTGCAGCTGCTTGGGGTCCTGCAGGGGCTGGCGCTCGGCATGCTGATCATGAACACTGCCGGAGCGATCGTGACCTACTTCGCGCTGCCGGCAGCCGGCGGGATCCTCGCCGGCACGGTGGAGTCGTTCCGCAGGGTGGCCGAGTGGGTCGACATCAATACCGCCTCGATCCCGCTGTCGGCGCACGAGACGGAGGCAGGTGACTGGGGCCGGCTCGCCGTGGCGGCGCTGATCTGGGTCGTGCTGCCCATGACCATCGGCTGGTTCCGGCTGCTGCACCGCGAGCTGAAGTCCGCCTGACCCGGCCCAGCGGGCGGCGCCTTGACGCCGGCGTGCGGCCGGGCCACGGTGGCAGGATGGACGAACGGCTGCAGCTGCGTCGGCACCTCTACGAGGACCTTGCCCGCACCCGTCCTGGCCGTGGCCGCCGAGCGCTGCGCCGGCAGATCTGCCAGCTGGCGGCGGCCGTCAGGTCCGGTCCGGACGGCGGCACGGCTGGGGTGCGCGAGCCGCGTCGCCCGCACCCGCCGCAAGGCCCCGTGGCCCGCGCACTCGAGCCCTGAGCCTCCGGGCGCTTCGTACGAGGGGCGCCGGTCACCGACGCGCGTCCTGCCTCGTCCGTCACCACGGCTGTGTCGCCCGGACCTTGAACGGGTCCGGCAGGGGGGCGGCCAGCAGGTCCGCGCGCGGGCAGCTCGCCAGCGTGAGCCCGACGACCGCGAGCACCTCGTCGCACAGCGCGTCGACGGTCAGGCCGGAGTCCGCGCCTGCCTCGGTGACGTTGACCCGGTAGATCGTCACGTCGTAGGTGTCCCACGTGATGTGCAGCGAGCCGAGCAGCAGCGCGCTGCCGCGCATCCCCGCAGGCCCGTCCCACGGTCCGCTGTAGCGCTGGATGCTGCCGATCCCCGCGGACCACTTCCCGCCGCGGGTGACGTCCTGCGTGCCCAGCCACTCGATGATCTCCCGCGCCGCCCGGCCCGGGACGACCGCGGCCGGCCGGATGACGCGCTCGAGGCGCGGGTCGGTGCTGAGGGTCACCCTCCCCGCTTCGGCGCATGCGCCCGTCCGGTTGAGCGCTCGCGCACGGGTGGTGCCCGCGGACGGCTCCGGTGCGGCGCGCCGCGTCCGCCGCCCCGCGCCCGCCCGCTGCCCTTGGGGACGTGGGGGGGGGGGCGGCCCCCGCGGGCCCCCCGCGCGGCCCCCCCCCCCCCCCCGGGGGGGGGGGGCACCCCCCCCCCCCGCCCCCCCCCCCCCCCGGCCCCCCCCCCCCCGGGCCCCCCCCCGGGGTGTGGCCGGGGGGTTTTGCCCCCCGGCGCCACGAGCCAGGGGGGGGCGGGGGCGCCCCGGGGG
>JAJAYV010000391.1 GCA_026786045.1 Frankiaceae bacterium
AAAACCCCCCCGCCCCGCCCCCCCGCGGGCGCCCCCCCGGCCGGGGGCACCGGCTGCGGCGAGCGCGGCGTAGACGGCCCGGGTTCGCGCGGTGAGGTAGCGAACGTCCTGCAGGGTCGCGGCGACGGCCGGCGGCGGGGCGCAGAGGGCGGCCCGCTCCAGCCGCCGCGTTACGGCGACCAGCTCGCGCTTGCTCGCCTCGCGCACCTGCTCAGCCGCACTCACCACGGCGTACGGCGTCGTCGTCTGCATCCGGGTCCTCCTCGGCGCGGGTCGTCCCCTCCTGGGGCCGAGGTGAACCCGACTCGATCACACCGCGCGCTCGCGGGGTGGCACGACCACCACGGGGCACGGCGCGTGCTCGGCGCACTGCCGGCTGACCGAGCCCAGCAGCAGCCGGGTGAAGCCGCCCCGCCCGCGCTCGCCGAGCACCAGCAGGTCGGCCGGTCGGACCGCCTCGAGCAGGCCCGCGGCGGCCGGGCGGTGCAGCACGAACTCCTCGACGTCGGCGTCGCCGACGGCGTGCGCGACCGTGTCGTGCAGCAGCGTGCGGGCGAGGTCCTCCCACTCGGTGAGCGGGGGGACCGACCGGTCCTCGCGCGCGACGGGCGGGGCGGGCAGTGTGGTCAGCTGCCAGGCGAGCACGGCCAGCACCGGGCTGTGCGAGCTCCGGGCGTGCTCGACGGCCCAGCGCAGCGCTCGCTCGCTCGCTCGGGAGCCGTCGACGCCGACGACGACCCGCTCCGGCGGCGCCGCGACGGCGTCCTGCGGCACGATCGCCACCGGCACGGTCGAGCCCGACAGGCACGCCGACGCCACCGAGCCCAGGGCCTGCCCGACGAGGCGGCGCGACCAGGTCGACTGGCCGTGCCGGCCCAGCACGAGCAGCGCGCTGGTGCCGGCCTCCTCCAGCAGTCGGGAGGCGGCGTCGCCCTCGGCGGTGCGGGCGGTCGCCTCGACCTCTTGCGCGCCGAAGGGCCGGTCGGCCACCGCCTTGGCGACGGCGGCATGTGCGGCGTGCCGGGCCGCGACGGCCAGCGTGGCCGGCGCGTCCGGGGCGATGACCCCGAGCATCCCGGCCGTCCACTGCCAGGCGTGCAGCGCCTCCACGCGGTCGCCGGTGCGGGCCGCGACGTTCAGGGCCCAGGCGAGAGCGGCGTCGGAGGCGGGCGAGTCGTCGACGCCGACGAGGACCTGCTGGCTGGTCATGGGGGACCTCCCGGAGGCTGCGCGGCCCGCCGGCGCGGGCGCCGCTCCCAGCGTCCTGCCGGCGCCGCCGACCCGCCAGGGTCGTTGGTCCCGGGACCACGGTCACACGCTGACCTGACACCACCTGCGGCAGACTGCCCGGCGTGACCACCCCCGTCCGCACGATCGACAGCCGCCGCAGCGGCCTGCTGCTGGTCGGCGCGATGGCCGCCCTGATGTGGGTCAGCGAAGCCGTCGACGCCGTCGTCGGCCGGCTCGACGCCCTCGGGATCGAACCGCGCACCGCGGACGGGCTGTGGGGCGTGCCGTTCGCGCCGTTCCTGCATGCCGGTTTCGGGCACCTGATCGCGAACACCGTGCCGTTCCTCGTGCTCGGGGCGATCGTCGCGCTGAGCGGGCTGCGCCGGGTGCTGCTCGTCACGGTGGTCGTGGCCTTGATCAGCGGGCTCGGCACCTGGCTCTTCGCTCCGGAGGGCACGCTGCACGTCGGCGCCAGCGGCGTGGTCTTCGGCTACGCCGCCTACCTGATCGCCCGCGGGCTGTTCGACCGTCGCTGGTACTACCTGCTCACGGGCCTGGTCGTGGCGCTGGTGCAGGGCGGCTCGCTGCTGCTCGGTCTGCTGCCCCGCGACGGGATCAGCTGGCAGGGGCACCTGTTCGGCGCGCTCGGCGGGCTGCTCGCCGCGCGGCTGCTGGCCCGTCGGACGGGCTAGTGCTCAGTGGCTGACGAGCAGGGCGAACAGCCCGGCGGTGAAGGCGGCCCCGCCCCACCACGGCTGGACCAGCCCCGCGTCCGTCCGGGGCAGGAGCACCTCGACCAGCCAGCCAGCCAGCCGCCCGCACCCACCCACCGCTCCAGCGGGATCGGCTCGGGCAGGGCGGGCAAGGTCACAGGACGCCCAGCGCTTGGGCGGTGCTGCGCACGAGCCGGTCGTCCTCGCCGACCACGAGCAGGGCGTGCGGCAGCCTGGCGCACAGGACGGTGACGTCACCACGACGCACGATCCACGGGCCGTCTTCGCCCGAGAGCTGCTGTGCATCAGGGGCTTCGGGGAACGGATCGTCGGACAGGTAGAGCACGACCCGGCGGCCGGCGGGGTCGAGGTAGGCGAAGCCGTCGACCTCCAGCCCGGCATAGCTGCCGCCTCCGGCACCGACGGGCTGCAGGCGCAGAGCGGTCAGGTCCGGGGCGCGCTGCTCCGGGAGCTGCGCGCCGGGCAGGCGCTCCGCGCTGTAGTCGGCCACGGCCTGCCGCAGGGACGGGGGCTCCGGGGTGCCGCTGCCGCCGAGCGCGACGACCAAGGCGACGGCTGCTGCCACGGCCACCGGCAGACCGACCGGCAGCAGCCACCGCCGGCGTCCGTGACGCGTCGGGTCGTCGACCTCGAGCCTGTCGGCCTCGACCAGTCCGCGCACGCGGTCGCGCAGGGCCGGCGGTGCCGCGGTGCGCACGGACTCGGCCAGCGAGCGACCGCGCCGGGCCTGCTCGACCTCGCTCCAGCAGTCCGCGCAGCGCAGCAGGTGCGCGCTGAAGGCGGAGGAGTCCTCGACCGGCATCGCGCCGCCGAGGAAGCGGGCAGCGTCGCCCTCCGGGTCGTGCCTCATCGGCCACCTCCCCTCTCGTCGGCGAGCACGCGCGCGAGCACCTTGCGGCCCCGGTGCACCCGCGCGAGCACCGTGCCGCGCGGTGCGCCCACGATCCTCGCCGTCTGCGCTGCGGTGTACCCGCCCAGGTCCATGAGCGCGATGGCCTCGAGCTGCGGAACCGGCAGCCGTCTCACCGCGTCGCGCACCCGGCCGACCTCGATCGAGGACAGGGCGCTGCCGGCTGTGTCCGCCAGCTCGTCGGCGCGATCGAGCAACCAGTCCTCGCCGGTGACCTCGACCGGGCGGGCCGCGCGGCGGCGGTAGGACGAGCGGGCCGCGTTGAGGCAGATCGTCGCGAACCACGCCGCCGCGTCGTCCGGCGGGTTGCGCCGCCACCCGCGCAGGGCCAGCAGGCAGGTCTCGGAGACGAGGTCCTCGGCGTCCTGAGGACTGCCGGTCAGGCCGCGCGCGAGGTTGTGCAACCGGTCGAGGTGCTCGGTGAACGCGTCCAGGAAGTCCCCGTCGTCCATGTCACACCTCCTTCTCGTTCCAGCATCTCGCGCTCCAGGACGCGCCGGCGGCCCGGCTGATTGCACTCCGCCGGGCCAGCGTGCGCCAACGGGCACGGCGGAGGGGTGAGACGGATGCCTGCTCTCGGCGGTTTCGCGCCGCTGGAGCTGCATCCGGCCCGGGGCTGACGTCAGCGCAGCACGCGGGTCTCGCTGTGGAAGGAGTGCCACGCGAACCAGAAGGTGCTCGTGTGCACGACAGGTTCGAGCTGGGCTCCGGCCAGCGGGCCGGCGACGGCGCGACCGAGGGCGTTCCAGGTCGACGACGTCTCGACGTCGGTGATCGCGTCCCCGGCCGGGCGGAACGTCAGCCTGCGTCCATCCAGGTCGGGGTCGAAGACGGCGGTGGTGCCGACCTCGCGTCCCTCGCCCACGGCGAGGTCGTCCAGCGAGGAGCGCGCGCCGGGCAGCCACCACACCGTCAGGTCCCGGTCGTCGACCGTCACCTCACGCACGCCGTCCACGCGCAGCGCCTCGACGTCGACGGCCAGCGCATCGGCGCCGGAGCTGATGCCGACCACCGGCTGCTTGAGCCACCCGATGCGGTTGTCGACCGGGAAGTCGAAGAACAGCGGCAACGACGCCTTGTCGTCGTAGCGGTAGTACGGGTTGGAGCCGTAGTCGCGGGCGTAGCCGGTCTGCCGGCTCAGCACCCAACCGTCGGGGTGCGCCGCCCGCCACTGCTGCCAGGAGACCAGGCTGCCGGGCAGGACCGTCAGCCGGGTCCCGGTGAGCACTCCTGCTACGGCGGCCCCCTCGATCTGCGGCCACAGCGACTCTGTCTGCCGGTCGTACATCACCAGGTCGGAGCGGTAGAGCCGGCCGGAAGTCCCGAACGAGAGCACCCGGTCGCCGACCCGCCGGTCGAACGCGATCCCGGACGCGCACAGCGGGCAGTAGGTCACGGCGACCGGGACGCCGGCGATCGTGTCGTTGACGATCTCGTGGTGGGTGAGGACCTGGACCGGGTACGCGCGGGCCTGCCCGCCGACCTCCACGACCAGCACCTGCTCGGCGTCGTCCACCCACCGCACGTCCGCGGTCCGTTGGAAGCGCGGCTCGTCCAGCGCGGGGATGCCGTCGGGCGGCTGCCCGCCGTCGATGACGTCGACGAGGGCGACCGTCGGCTGCGGCAGCCCGGGTGCGTCCGGCTCGCGCAGCGCCGACGGGACCGGCTCGCGCACTCCGGCGGCCACCTGGGGCAGTGTGACCGGCGGCGGTCCCGTGTCGCGCAGGCCCTCGCCGCGGAGCGCCTCGAGCCCGGGGACGGTGGCGGCCGCGTCGCGCTGCGGAGCTGCCGTCGGGCCGCTGTCCGCCGTGCAGCCGGCGACGGCGACGGCCAGGAGCGCGGCGAGGGCGGCGGGTCTGGTGCTACGTCTGGCCGTCATGAACACCCGGACGCAGCCCCGGTCGCCCTGATTGCACGGGACACCGCATCGGCTACCTGCACTCCGCGCGGCCCGCTCACCGGCCTCGACGCGCCTTCGAGCGGGCGCTGGCGCTGCACCTCGCCCCCTGAGGAGCCTTTCGGGCATCATCCGGGAGGACACCGAAAGGGAGTACGCCCATGGACCAGCTCGCGATCGACGCCGGACCCGACGTCCCGGCGCTGCCGACAACCACCATCGGCGGCGCCCTCGACGAGGCGGTCGGGAGGTGGGGTTCCCGCGAGGCCCTTGTGTCGGTCGCGCAGGGGCTCCGGTACACCTACGTCGAGCTGTCATCGGCTGTCGACGACCTGGCGCGAGGGCTGTCCGCCAGAGGTGTCGGGAAGGGCGACCGGGTCGGCATCTGGGCGCCCAACTGCGCCGAGTGGGTGCTGGTGCAGTACGCGACGGCCCGGCTCGGGGCTGTCCTCGTCACCGTCAACCCGGCCTACCGCACGCACGAGCTGAGCTACGTGCTCGAGCAGGCGGGCGTCTCTCTGCTCGTCGCGGCGCCCGGCTTCAAGACCAGCGACTACGTCGCCATGGCGGCCGAGGCCGCGCCGGACGTCCCGGCCGTGTTCCTGGGCAGTCCCGAGTGGGCGGCGCTCTCCGTACCCGGCGAGCCGCTGCCGGACCAGGACCTGTCGCCGGACGACCCGATCAACATCCAGTACACCAGCGGCACGACCGGCTTCCCGAAGGGCGCGACGCTGTCGCACCGCAACATCCTCGGAAACGGGTTCCTCGTCGGGCAGGGCTGTCGCTACTCCGAGCAGGACCGGATCTGCGTGCCCGTGCCC
>JAJAYV010000392.1 GCA_026786045.1 Frankiaceae bacterium
CCGGACCCGGGCCAGCTGCAGGTCGCTGCCGGCTGCCGTCCCCGACCAGCCGGCCGACAGCGACGCATCGGCCAGGGCGTCGACGAGCCGGGCGCCGTCGACGCTGTAGAACACGGCCGCCCTGCCGGCCTGCCCGAGCAGCGTCGCCACGACCGCCGGGTCGGACTCGCCGTCGACGCCGGCGAGCACCGCTTCGACGAACTGCGCGGCCGGCAGCTCGGCGTCGCGGCAGGCGTCCCACAGCGCCGACCAGACCAGCGCCCGTGCGAGCGGGTCGGCCAGCCGCCGCAGCGAGGTGCGTGCCGTCGCGAGCGACCGCTCGTCGAAGCGCACCTTGGCGAAGGTCTGGTCGCCGTCGTTGAGCAGCAGCAGGTCGGGCAGGTCGGCCGCGGCCAGCCCGAGGTCGGTGCTCTCCCCCTCGACAGCGACGTCGAGCCGCGTCCGAAGGACCAGCCCCTCCTCCGTCAGGTCGTACAGCCCGGCGCCGATCCGGTGCGGCCGCAGCACCGCCGACTCCTGGCGCACCTTGACCCGGTCGCCGACGACGACCGGGCGCAGCGTGCTGAGCCCGGAGGTCTGCAGCCACACCCGCGCCCACTCCTGCAGGTCCCGGCCGCTCGCCGTCTCCAGCTCGGCAAGCAGGTCGGCAAAGGTCGCGTTGCCGAACGCATGCCGGGCCAGGTAGGCGCGCACGCCCACGAAGAACGCCTCCTCGCCGACCGTCGCCATCAGCTGGCGCAGCACCGACGCCCCCTTGGCGTAGGAGATGCCGTCAAAGTTGAGAAGCGCGCTGCGGTTGTCCGGGACGTCGCCCTGGACCGGGTGGGTGCTCGGCAGCTGGTCGGCCCGGTAGCCCCACGCCTTGCGGCTGGAGCTGAAGTCCACCCACGTCCCGTCGAAGCGGGTGGCCCGGTCGGTGGTGAGGAAGCCCAGCAGCTCGGCGAAGGACTCGTTGAGCCACAGGTCGTCCCACCAGCGCATGGTCACGAGGTCGCCGAACCACATGTGCGCCATCTCGTGCGCCACGACCATCGACCGCTTTCGCCGCGCGTCGTCGGTGACGCGCGAGCGGAAGACGAAGTCCTCGGTGAAGGTGACCGCGCCCGGGTTCTCCATCGCGCCGTGGTTGAACTCCGGCACGAACAGCTGGTCGTAGGTGTCGCCGAACGGGTAGCGCCGGCCGAACAGCTCCTGCTGCAGGTCGAAGCACTGCCCGGTGATCTCGAACAGCTCGGCCGCGTCGCCGTCGAGGTGCGGGGCCAGCGACTGCCGGCAGTGCAGCCCGAGGGCGATCCCGTCGTGCTCGGCGGACACCCGGTGCCACGGCCCGACCGCGACGGTGAAGCCGTAGGTGCTCATCCGCTCGGTCGGCGCGAACGTCCAGCGGTCGCCCTCGCGGGTGCCGCGCGCGTTGGCGACCACGGAGGTGCCGGGCGGCGCGTCGACGACGAGCGCGATGCTCGCCTTGAGGTCGGGCTGGTCGAAGCACGCGAAGATCCGCTGCGCGTCGTCGAGGAAGCTCATCCCCCACAGGTAGACGCGGTCGTCGGCCGGGTCGACGAAGCGGTGCAGGCCCTCGCCGGTGTTGCTGTAGGCGAAGCGGCCGCGGACGACGAGCTCGTGCTCGCCGTCCAGGCCGGTCAGCGGGATCCGGTTGCCGGCCAGCGGCCCGACCGGTCGGCCGTCGAGCTCGGCGGTCAGCAGCTCGCCGTCGAGCTCCACGAACGAGGTGCCCGGGCGGCTGCGGAAGCGGATCCTGCTGGTGCTCTCGAAGTGGGTGTCACCTCCGGTGACGTCCAGGTCGACGTCGTACGACGTGACGTGCAGCAGCTCTGCGCGCTCGCGCGCCTCGTCCCGCGTCAGGTCCTTCACCCGCGCGACCCTAGTTGCGTACGGTCACCCGGCCGCGTGGGCGCTGCTGCTCGCGACTGCACCCAGTTCGGCCACGACCGCGGGCGGTCGAGCGCGCCACGAGCTGGCCGCGGGCCCATGCACGTGCAGGTGGGTGCAGGTGCAGGTGGGGAGGGCTGCTAACCGACGACCGCCGCGAGCCGGTCGGCGACCTCGCGGGCCTGGTCGGCTGTGGCGGCCTCGACCATCACGCGGACCAGCTCCTCGGTGCCGGAGGGGCGCAGCAGCACCCGGCCGGTCGCGCCGAGGGCTGCCTCCTCACGGGCGACGGCCTCGAGCACGTCGTGGCCCTGCGCACGGGTGCGGGCGGCGCGGACGTTGACGAGCACCTGCGGCAGCAGCCTCACGACGTCGGCCAGCTCGGCGACGCTCTTGCCGGAGCGGACGACGCGGTCCATCACCTGCAGCGCGGTGAGCAGCCCGTCGCCGGTGGTGGCGTGGTCGCGCAGCACGACGTGGCCGCTCTGCTCCCCGCCCAGCCGGTGGTCGCCGGCGATCATGGCCTCGAGCACGTAGCGGTCGCCGACCGCGGTGATGAGCACCTCGATGCCGGCCTCGCGCATCGCCAGGTGCAGCCCGAGGTTGCTCATCACGGTCGCGACGAGCACGTCGCTGCCGGGCAGGGCGGCGTCCTGGCGGGCCAGCGCGAGCAGACCGAGCACCTGGTCGCCGTTGACGACCCGGCCGGCGCCGTCCACGACGATGCATCGGTCGGCGTCCCCGTCGTGGGCGATGCCGAGGTCGGCGCCGGCCGCCACGACCGCCGCGGCCAGCGACTCGGGATGGGTCGCCCCGCAGCCGTCGTTGATCCGGTGGCCGTCGCCGCCGCAGTGCAGCTCGTCGACGCGCGCGCCCGCGCGGCGGTAGACCTGGGGCGCTACGTGCGAGGCCGAGCCCTCTGCGCCGTCGACGACGACGTGCAGCCCGGACAGGTCGCCGACGGTCGCCAGCAGGTGGTCGGCGTACGGGACGTAAGGCTCGGGGAGGTAGTCCTGGCCGGACGGGACGTAGCCCCGCTCCTCGCCGACGGCGAAGCCGGACACGCTCGGCAGCGGGTCGAGCAGGCGCGCCTCGATGCCGTCCTCCTGCGCGTCGGTCAGCTTGGATCCGCCGCTCGCGAACAGCTTCAGCCCGTTGTCCGGCGCCGGGTTGTGCGAGGCGCTGATCATCAGGCCGAGCGCCGCGCGGCGCTGCACCTCGTACGCCACGGCCGGGGTCGGGACGACGCCGAGCCGCACGACGTCGCAGCCGACGGCCGTGAAGCCGGCGAACGCCGCCGCCTCCAGCATCGGCCCGGACGGGCGGGTGTCACGGCCGATGACGACGTGCGGCCGGGCGCCCTGGGCCAGCTGCTCGCCCAGCAGCTCGCGGGCGGCGGCGGCGGCCAGCCGGAGGGTGAGCTCCGCGGTGAGGACCTCGCCGCCGGCGAGCCCGCGGACGCCGTCGGTGCCGAAAAGCCGTGCCATCGGGTTCCTCTCGACATGCCGCGAGGCGGCCACCCCGCAGGGTGACCGCCTCGGCGGGCGAAGACGGACTAGCGCTTGCTGTACTGCGGCGCCTTGCGGGCCTTCTTGAGGCCGTACTTCTTGCGCTCCTTGATGCGGGAGTCGCGGGTGAGGAAGCCCTCAGCCTTCAGGGCCGGGCGGTCATCGGGCTCGACCTCGATGAGCGCGCGGGCGATGCCGAGGCGCAGCGCGCCGGCCTGGCCGCTGATGCCGCCGCCGTGCAGGCGGGCGATGACGTCGTACTGCTCGGCCTTCTCGAGCGTCACGAACGGCTGGTTGATGGCCTGCTGGTGCACCTTGTTCGGGAAGTACTCCGCGAGGGTGCGGCCGTTCAGCTTGTACTGGCCGGTGCCGGGGATGAGCCGCACGCGTACGACGGCCTCCTTGCGGCGGCCGACGGTCTGGATGAGATCTGCCGGGGCGGTCACTGGGAAACCTGCTTCAGCTCGTAGGGCACCGGCGACTGGGCCGCGTGCGGGTGGGTCGGACCGGCGTAGACCTTCAGCTTGGAGAGCATCTGACGGCCCAGCGTGTTGTGCGGGAGCATGCCCTTGATGGCCTTCTCGATGATCCGCTCGGGGCGGGTCGCGAGGACGTCGGCGTAGGACGTGCGCTTGAGGCCACCGGGGAAGCCGGAGTGGCGGTAGACCGTGGACTGCGCGGCCTTGTTGCCGGTCATCGCGACCTTGGCGGCGTTGATGACGACGACGAAGTCGCCGGTGTCCAGGTGCGGCGCGTAGTACGGCTTGTGCTTGCCGCGCAGCAGCTGGGCCGCCTGGCTCGCGAGACGGCCGAGCACGATGTCCTCGGCGTCGATGACGTGCCAGGCACGCGTGATGTCGCCGGGCTTCGGGGTGTACGTGCGCACAGGAACCGCTCTCTCAGACGTCTTCGGGACTGCGCCGGGCACACGTCAACTGGCCGCGCCGCGCAACAGCCCGCCACGATACCCGAGGCGGCAGCCGACGGGCAAAGCCGCCGTCAGACGAGGACCTCCTCGCCCTCGTCGTCCTCGTGCGGCAGGCGGACCCGTGGCGGCAGCGGTGCCAGGATGCCGCCCACGAGCAGGAAACCGCTCTGCAGGGGGTAGGGCCGGTCGTCGTGGGCGACGTGCTCCGGCGGCGCCGTCAGCAGCGAGGGCGGCGGAGGGTCGGCGGCAGGAAGCGCCGTCAAGAAGCCGGCGTCCTCGCTCATGGCCGCACGCTACGTCCGGCGCAGGGACAGCGCCATCTCCAGCCGGTCAGCGCGCCCGCGCGACGCGGCCCTCGTCCCACACCGGCTCGGGCGCCTCGTAGACCCGGCCGTCGGCGCCGAGGACGAGGTAGCGGTCGAAGCCGCGCGCGAACCACCGGTCGTGGGTGACCGCGAGGACCGTGCCGTCGAAGCCCGCCAGCCCCTCCTCGAGCGCCTCGGCGCTGTCGAGGTCGAGGTTGTCGGTGGGCTCGTCGAGCAGCAGCATCGTGGCGCCGGACAGCTCGAGCAGCAGCACCTGCAGCCGCGCCTGCTGGCCGCCGGACAGTGCGTCGAAGACCTGGTCGGCCTGCCCGTGCAGCTCGTAGCGGCGCAGCACCCCGACGGCCTGCGCGCGGTCGAGGCCACGCCGGCGACCCATGCCGGTGTCCTCGGTGCCGCGGTGCAGCACCTCGACCAGCGTCCTGCCGTAGAGGTCGGGCTGCTCGTGGGTCTGGGCGAACCAGCCGGGCACCACCCGCGCCCCCAGCCGCCAGGAGCCGGTGTGGGCGACGTCCTCGCCGGCGAGCAGGCGCAGGAAGTGCGACTTGCCGCTGCCGTTGGAGCCGAGCACCGCCAGCCGCTCGCCGTAGAAGACCTCGAGGTCGAAGGGCTGCATCAGCCCGGTGAGCTCGAGCCCCTCGCAGGTCAGGGCGCGCACGCCGGTGCGGCCGCCCTTGAGCCGCATGACGACCTTCTGGTCGACGACCTGCTCCGGCGGCGGGCCGGCCGCCTCGAACTTGGCCAGCCGGGTCTCCATCGCCGCGAGCTTCGGCGCCATCGCGTGGCTGACCTTGGCCTGCACGCGCAGCGTGATGACCAGCTGGCGCAGCCGCTCGCGCTCCTCGTCCCAGCGCTTGTGCAGCTCCTCGAGCCGGTCCCGCCGGGCCTGCCGCGCGGCGTGGTAGGTCGCGAAGCCGCCGCCGTGCACCCAGGCGCCGTGCGCCTCCACGGTGACGACGCGGTTCGCCGAGCGGGCCAGCAGCTCGCGGTCGTGGCTGACGAACAGCACCGTCTTCGGCGACTCGGCCAGCGCCGCCTCGAGCCAGCGCTTGCCCGGCACGTCGAGGTAGTTGTCGGGCTCGTCGAGCAGCAGCACCTCATCCGGCCCGCGCAGCAGCACCTCGAGCGCCAGCCGCTTCTGCTCCCCGCCCGACAGCGTGTGCAGCCCGCGGAACTGCGCCTTCTCGTACGGCACGCCGAGCGCCGCGGTCGTGCACTTGTCCCAGCCGACCTCGGCGTCGTAGCCGTGCGCGTCGGCCCAGTCCGACAGCGCTGTGGCGTAGCGCATCTGGGTTCTCTCGTCCTCGGCCTCCATCATCGCCAGCTCCGCGGCGTCGAGGGCCAGCCCGGCCTCGCGGATGCCCGGGGCCGCGAGCGAGAGCAGCAGGTCGCGGACCGTCGTCTCGTCCCGGATCGAGCCGATGAACTGCCGCATCACGCCGAGCCCGCCGGTGCGGGCCACCGAGCCGCCGGACGGTGCGAGGTCCCCGGCGATGATGCGCAGCAGGGTGGTCTTTCCGGTGCCGTTGGCGCCGACCAGCGCAGTCTTGGCGCCGTCACCGACCCGGAAGCTCACCTCGTCGAACAGCACCCGCCCGTCCGGCAGCACGAAGGACAGCTTGGAGACGTCGACGTAGCCCATGGCGACCAGTGTCGCGGGCGTCCGCCACCGGTTTCGGCCGGGAGCTCGACCCACACCCGCATCGGCTTCGTCGCCCGCCACGCGATGGTCAGCAAGGTGCGCGGCTCCTCCACCGCCTTCGACGCAAAGGCCCACCTCGACGCCGCGAACCCGGCTGCCTCCACCGCCGAGGTCACGATCCAGGTCACCAGCATCGACACCGGCAACGGCCAGCGCGACGAGCACCTGCGCACCAACGACTTCTTCGACGCCCCCACGCACCCCGTGATCACGTTCGACAGCACCGGCGTCGAGGTGCGGGGCGCCGACGCGTTCGCGCTGGTCGGCGACCTGACCATCAAGGGCACCACCAAGAGCGTCACGGTGGAGTTCGAGCACACCGGCATGGCCACCGACGTCTACGGCAACGTGCGCGCCGGCTTCGAGGGCAGGGCCGTCATCAACCGCACCGACTTGGGCGTCACCTGGAACGCCCCGCTCGAGGCCGGCGGCGTCCTCGTCAGCGACAAGATCACCCTCGAGCTCGACGTCTCGGCCATCAAGGCCTAGTCCGACAGCTCCTTGCCAGGCCGGCTCCCCGTCGGGGACCCGGCCTGCGGCGTCCCCGGGGCTGCCAGCACCCGCAGCCCGCTGCGGGTGACCGCCTGCCGGGACAGCAGCTCGTCGTCGGGCGGGTACGCCACCGCCTCGAGCGTGAGCCCGTGCGGCGGGACGACCGCGACGTCGGTGGCCCGC
This sequence comes from Frankiaceae bacterium, assembly GCA_026786045.1. GTDB lineage: Bacteria > Actinomycetota > Actinomycetes > Mycobacteriales > SCTD01 > SCTD01. The sequence continues at coordinate 7,027 of JAJAYV010000392.1, forward strand.
TCGCGCCGGTCGAGCAGGCCCGCAGGCCACTCCGGGGCGCGCCTGCCCTCCCCCACCGCGAGCATCGCGCCGACGACCGAGCGCACCATCGAGTGGCAGAACGCGTCGGCCCGGATCGTCATCACCAGCAGCCCGTCGGCGCCGCGCTCCCAGGACAGCTCAAGTAGCGCCCGCACCGTCGTCGCGCCCTCGCGCCGCTTGCAGTACGCCGCGAAGTCGTGCTCGCCGAGCATCGCCGGCGCCGCGGCCTTCAGCGCGGCGAGGTCCAGCGGGCGCGGCCAGTCGAGCACGTCGCGGCGCAGCGGGTCGACCGCCTCCGGCCCGTCGGCCAGCCGGTAGCGGTACATGCGGGCAAGCGCCGAGAAGCGGGCGTCAAAGCCGTCGGCGGCCAGCGCGGTCCGGCGCACCCGCACGTCGGGCGGCAGCAGCCCGTTGAGCCGCCGCAGCAGCAGGGGGTCGGCGGC
>JAJAYV010000393.1 GCA_026786045.1 Frankiaceae bacterium
CCGCGCGAGGTGCCCGAGGACGACTGGCGCCCGCGCAAGGAGCCCGGTTCGGCGGCGCTCGTCGTCGGCGCCGTGACCGACCTGGTCAAGCGCCCGACGCAGGCGGTGGACACCGCCCGCGCCTCGCTGGTCGACGCGCGGGCCACCGCCGGCCGGGTGACCGCGTTCGCCACCGGCATGGCGGCGAGCCTGGCCACCATCGCCCGGCCGGCCCCCGACTCGCCGCTCAACGTGCGGATCGGCGAGCAGCGCCGCTTCGGCATGGCCCGCACCGAGCTCGACGACTACAAGCGGGTCCGCAAGGCCCACGGCGGCACCGTCAACGACGTCGTCCTGGCCGCGGTCGCCGGGGCGCTGCGCTCCTGGCTCATGACCCGCGGCGAGGCCGTCACCCCCACGACGACGATCCGCGCGATGGTGCCGGTGTCGGTGCGCAACGACGCGACCGGCGCGGCGCCCGGCAACCATGTCTCGTCCTACTTCGTGGACCTGCCGGTCGGCGAGGGCAACCCGGTCATGCGGCTGCACCAGGTGTCGTTCGCGATGCGCGGCCACAAGGATTCCGGCCAGTCGATCGGCGCCGACGCGATCGTGCAGCTGTCCGGCTTCGCGCCCCCGACGCTGCACTCGCTGGGCGCCCGGGCGGCCTCGGGCTTCACCCGGCGGCTGTTCAACCTCGTGGTCACCAACGTCCCCGGCCCGCAGTTCCCGCTGTACGCCGCCGGCGCGCGGATGCTGGAGATGTACCCCGTGGTGCCGCTGGCGAAGGGGCAGGCGGTGTCGATCGGCCTGACGTCGTACGACGGCGGGGTCTACTACGGCCTCAACGCCGACCGGGACGCCCTGCCCGACATCGACGTGCTCGCCGGGCTCATCGAGGAGTCGTTGGCCGAGCTGGTGGGCACGGTGGACCAGTGACCAAGCGGACAGGAGTGGTACTCGGCGCCGGCGGCGTTCTCGGGGCCGCGTGGACCATCGGCGCGCTCGCTGCGCTCCAGGAGCACACGGGCGAGGACCCGCGCGACGCCGAGGTGCTGGTGGGGACCTCCGCCGGCTCGGTGCTGGCGTCGTTCCTGGGCTGCGGCGTCGGCGTCGACGTCCTGCTCGACCACCAGCGCGGGCTCGTGCACCCCGACGCGCCCGACATCACCTTCGACCCTGACACCGACTCGGGAGGCGCGCTGCCGCCGCTGCCGCGCCCCGGGATCGGCTCGGCCCGCGGGGTGCTCAGCACGGTCCGCCGGCCGTGGCGGGTGACGCCGATGGGCGCGCTGTCCGCGGTGCTCCCGCAGGGCCGGGGCTCGCTCGACCCGGTCGGCACCCTCGTCGACGCCGTCTGCCCCAAGGGCGCCTGGGCCGCCCACCCGCAGGCCTGGATCGTGACGATGGACTACGACAGCGGACGGCGGACCGCCTTCGGCCGCGGGAACGCGCCGCACGCGTCGCTGCGCAGCGCCGTCATGGCCTCCTGCGCGATCCCCGGCTGGTACACCCCGGTGCGCATCGGCGGGCGTCGCTTCGTCGACGGCGGCGCCTGCTCGCCGACCTCGGTCGACCTGGTCCTGCCGCTCGGGCTGGACGAGGTCGTCGTGCTGTCGCCGATGACCTCGCTGGACTACGACCGGCCGACCACGGCGGCGGGCAAGCTCGAGCGGCGCTTCCGCCGGCTCGTGACCAAGCGCCTGGTGGCCGAGGTCAAGAAGGTCGCCGCCACCGGCACGAAGGTCACGCTGCTCGGCCCGGGCGCCGAGGACCTCGCGGTCATCGGCGCCAACCTCATGGACCCGCGGCGCCGCGAGCAGGTCCTCGAGACCTCGCTGCGCACCTCGGCCGCCGCGCTGCGCGCCGCCTCCCCGCGCTACGCCACCGCGGGCTGATCCAGGCCGTGCGCGTCTACCTGCCGTCCACCCTGTCCGGGCTGCGCAGCCTGCTCGACGCGGGGGAGCTCGGCCCGCCGCCGCTGCCCGGCTACGCCGTCACCGGCGCGCTGCGCGAGTGGTACGCCGAGGGCGATGAGGAGGAGCTGGAGTACGCCGCGATGACCCTGGCCGCCCGCGCCTGCGTGCGGCTGCTCGACCGTGCGCTGCTGCTCGAGCCCGGCCTGTCCGCCCGCCGCGTCGTCGTCGTCGCGGAGGTGTCCGCGGCCGAGCCGGCGCCCGACGTCGACCGGGCCGCCGTGCGCGTGCTCGAGTCGGTGCCGCTGCGCCTCGTGCAGGCCGTGCACGTCGACGACGCCGACGCCGAGACCGACGTGCGGGCCGCCGCGGAGGCGCTCGTCGAGGCCGACCTCGGCAGCGAGGACGCGGCGTTCGTCGTCGAGCAGGCCGAGGGTCACGAGCTGCAGTGGTACGCGACGCAGGAGATCGGCCCGCTGCTCGAGCTCGGCTGAGCCGCGCTACTCGCCGCAGGCCTCGCCCGCAACGACCCCGGTGACGGTGCCGTCGTCCTCGGCCGAGGTGAGCGTGCCGTACAGCCCGGACGACTGGTCCGCGAGGCGGAACGACGGGGGCACCAGCTCGTCGCCGGGCTGCACGTCCAGCCCGACCTCGGTCGTCCCGGCCCGCAGCTCGGCGACGGTCGCCCCGACCGCCAGGTCGAACGTCGTCACGTCGCCGACGAGGGCGCGCGCGGGGGGCACCGCCGTCGGGTCGCCCTGGTCGGTGAGCGACCAGGAGAACATCCGCAGCTCGGGGTCGGCGGCGTCGCCGAACAGCAGCACCAGCGCCCCGTCGCTGTACTCCAGCGCCCGGACCGTGCTGCCGGGGCAGACGCCGTACGCCCCGGCGCTCGGTCCGGGCCCGCTCTCGGCGGTCGGGGCGCCCAGCACGTCGCGCAGCGCTGTCTGCGCCGCCTCGAACGGCGCGCCGAACTCCAGGAGCACACCGGGCAGGTCGACCCCGTCGCCGGTGAGCCGGACGTCCGCGGCAGAGGCGGTCGCTGCCATCGAGGGGAGCGCCGACAGCACAGCGACCGCGTCGTTGCTTGGGGTCGGGGAGGGAGCCGGCGTCGTGCTGCGCGCGGCCGGCTCGAGGTCCGGCGGCAGCTCGTCGCTCCCGCACCCGCTCAGCACCGAGCCCAGGAGCAGAGCGGCCAGGGCCACAGCGGTACGCACGCGCGGCACGCTAGCCCTCCCGTGGCATTCTGACGGGATGGACGCCGTCACCTCCGTGCCCCTCCCGGTCAACGAGCCGATCCGGTCCTACCCCCCGGGCAGTGCCGAGCGCGCCTCGCTCGAGGCGCGCATCGCCGAGCTCGCCGCGGAGCAGATCGACCTGCCCATGACGATCGGCGGCGCGTCCCGGATGGGCGGCGGCGAGCCGATCGACGTCGTGCAGCCGCACCGGCACGCCGCCGTCCTCGGCACCACCCGCGACGCCACGACGAGCGACGTGCAGGACGCCGTCGACGCCTCGCTGGAGGCGGCGCCCGACTGGCGCGCCGCGTCCTACGACGACCGGGCCGCGGTGCTGCTGCGCGCGGCCGAGCTGCTCGCCGGCCCCTGGCGCGACACCCTCAACGCGGCGACCGTGCTCGGCCAGAGCAAGTCGGTCCTCCAGGCCGAGATCGACGCGGCCTGCGAGCTCATCGACTTCCTGCGCTTCAACGTCGCCTTCGGCCGGCAGGTGCTCGACGAGCAGCCCGTCTCCTCGCCCGGCGTCTGGAACCGGATGGACCACCGCCCGCTCGAGGGCTTCGTGCTCGCGATCACGCCGTTCAACTTCACCGCCATCGCCGGCAACCTGCCGCTGGCGCCAGCCCTCATGGGCAACACCGTCGTGTGGAAGCCGTCGCCGACCCAACAGCTCGCCGCGCACTTCACCATGCGCCTGCTCGAGGCGGCGGGGATGCCGCCCGGCGTGGTGAACCTCGTGACCGGCAACGGCGGTGCGGTCTCCGACGTCGCTGTGCCGCACCCCGAGCTGTCCGGGATCCACTTCACCGGCTCCACCGCGACCTTCCAGCACCTGTGGCAGGCGGTCGCCAAGGGGCTGCCGGGCTATCGGAGCTACCCGCGGCTGGTCGGCGAGACCGGCGGCAAGGACTTCGTGCTCGCGCACCCCTCGGCCGACCCGGCAACGCTCGAGATCGCCATGGTACGAGGGGCTTTTGAGTACCAAGGGCAGAAGTGCTCGGCTGCGTCCCGGGCGTACGTCCCGCGGTCGCTCTGGGACGGCGGCCTGCGCGACGCGGTCGCCGACCGGGTCCGCTCGCTGACCTACGGTGACGTCACCGACCTGTCGAACTTCGGCGGGGCGGTCATCGACCGGCGCGCCTTCGACCGGCTGGCCGCCGTCGTGCGCGGCGCGGCCGACGACCCGGCGCTCGAGGTGCTCGCCGGCGGCACGGCCGACGGTCGCGTGGGCTTCTTCGTCGACCCGACCGTGCTGGTCGGCGAGGACCCGACGCACGAGGTCTTCTCCAAGGAGTACTTCGGCCCGGTGCTCGCCGTGCACGTCTACGACGACGCGAAGTGGGACGCCGTGCTGGACCTCGTCGACAGCAGCACGCCGTACGCCCTGACCGGCGCGGTCATCGCCGACGACCCGTACGCCGTGGCGCAGGCGACCGAGCGGCTGCGCTTCACGGCCGGGAACTTCTACGTCAACGACAAGCCGACCGGCGCGGTCGTCGGCCAGCAGCCCTTCGGCGGCGCGCGGCAGAGCGGGACCAACGACAAGGCCGGCTCGGTGCTGAACCTGCTGCGCTGGACCTCGCCCCGGACGCTGAAGACGACGTTCGTCCCGCCGCGCGACCACACCTACCCGCACATGGGCGCGTGACGAACGTGCTGACGCCCTGACCGGGCCTACCGCCCGGTCTGCTCCTTGAGCTCCTCGATCTTCTGGGACGCCTCGGCCTTGGTGAGGTCGGTCGTCTCGACCTGCTCGCCGGCCTGCTGGGCCAGCGTCGACAGGTAGCTCTGCTGGGGGCCGGTCACCGGCTCGTCGCCGGTCACCCAGTCGCTCGGGTCCTTCTCGGCGGGCTGCGTCACGGCGTTGCTGTCGACCACGGGTTCCTCCTGAGGGGTTCGAACTGCTGTTCGACCCATCTACCCGCGAGTCAGCCGAGCCACACCCGTTGGTCGGCCTGGCGCAGGCGCCGGGCCAGACTCACCATGATCTTGTGGGCCAGCACCGGCACCTCCTCCAGGAGTGGGCGGAAGCGGCGGGAGTCGATGAGCAGCAGCTCGCAGTCGGTCGTCGCGGTGACGGTGGCGTCGCGCGGCGCGGGGTCGATGATGGCGAGCTCGCCGAACCACTGGCCCTCGCGAAGGACGTTGACCTCCTTGCCGCCGGCGACGACCGAGACCTCGCCCGAGAGCAGGACGAAGAACTCGCGGCCGATCTCGCCCTCCTTGACCAGCACCGTGCCGGCCTTGACCTCGACGGTGTCGGCGGAGCGTCCGAGGACCTGCAGGTCCTCGCGGGACAGCGCCCGGAACACCGACACCTCGCCCAGTCGCTCTAGGTGCTCGTCCTTGCCCTTGGCTGCCACGCGTGCTCCTTGGTCCGGTGGGGCGGGCCACGACCGTGGTCCACCACTGCTCGCGTCGTCAAACCGCGGGCGCGGGGTAGTGCTTCCCCGCCCCCGACCTGGCCGAACTGGAGTGCCGCGCGGCTACCGCTCACTGGGCAGCGCGAGCTGCAGCGGCTCGACCCGCCCGCGGCGGACGAGCAGCCCGCGGCCGGGGAGCACGTCGCCGCCGGTCGCGCGCGACAGCCGCACGCCGAGCAGGTCGCCGTCACCGGAGGACTGCGGCGACAGCAGCACGCCGGCCCGTGCCTTGCGCAGGTCGACGACGAAGCCGCGGTAGCCGGTGACGAGCTCCTCGGTCGTGCCGGCGGCCACGACGACCGTGCCGGCGTCGCGGGCCTCCCGCACCGCCTTCTCCAGGACGTAGGACAGGCCGCTGTCGACGAGCAGCTCGGCGTCGTCGACCAGCAGCAGGCAGCGGCCGTCGCCCACAAGCGCTTCGAGCTCGGCGGAGGCGTCGCGGGAGGTGACGCAGCCGGGCAGCTCGCGCAGCGGGGAGGTGCGCGGGGCCACCGCGACGACCCGCAGTCCGCTGCGCCGCAGGCCGGCGGCGATCGTCAGCAGCGCGCTGC
>JAJAYV010000394.1 GCA_026786045.1 Frankiaceae bacterium
GCCGCGCACAGCCCACCGCGCCGAGCAGGACCTCGACCCGCGTCGCGCCGCTCCCCCGGCCCGCCGGACCGCCCAGGCCGTGCGCGTCGAGCAGCCCCTGCAGCAGCGCGGCGGGGTCGCCCGGGTCACCGGGGCGCCACTCGACCCGCTCGAGCTCCCGCCCGCTGCTCACGACTTCTCCCCCGTTCGTGCGTTCAAGGCGCACCACGGCCGTCCGAGGAGTTGACTAGGACCCTGAGCGTGCGCGACCCGCACGACCTTGCCAGACCGACGCCCCTGACCTGGAGCACGACGATGTACGGACCCTGCGACCACTCGCCCCGCTGTCCCTCGGCGAACGCCCCGGACCACGATGCGGCCCGGGTGGTGTCGCGCCACCCCGAGCAGGGCTGGGTGCTGCTCTGCAACGGGGTCGTCGTCTTCGACGACACCGGCGAGCTTCTGCCCGACGGCCGGACGGTCGCCCCGCACCGCCCGGCCTGCCGCGTCTGGGTCGCCGCCTAGCTGCTGCGCGTCAGCCTTCGTACGACGACAGCGGCGGGCACGAGCAGACCAGGTTGCGGTCCCCGAACGCGCCGTCGATGCGCCGCACCGGCGGCCAGTACTTGCTCGCCCGTGACGTGCCGGCCGGGTAGGCCGCGGTCTCCCGGTCGTAGGGCCGGTCCCACTCCCCCGTCAGGCACGACGCGGTGTGCGGCGCACCGCGCAGCGGGTTGTCGTCGACCGGCCAGGTGCCGCCGGCGACCTCGTCGATCTCCTTGCGGATCGCGATCATCGCCTCGCAGAAGCGGTCGAGCTCGGCGAGGTCCTCGCTCTCGGTCGGCTCGATCATGAGCGTGCCGGCGACGGGGAAGCTCATCGTCGGCGCGTGGAAGCCGTAGTCGACCAGCCGCTTGGCGACGTCGTCGACGGTCACGCCGGTCTCCTTGGTGATCTCGCGCAGGTCGACGATGCACTCGTGCGCGACCAGGCCGCCGCGGCCGGTGTAGAGCACCGGGAAGTGCGGCTGCAGCCGGTGCGCGACGTAGTTGGCGTTGAGCACCGCCACCTGGGTGGCCCGGGTCAGCCCCTCCCCGCCCATCAGCCGGACGTACGCCCAGCTGATCGGCAGGATCCCCGCGCTGCCGTACGGCGCGGCGCTCACCGGACCGGGGCCGGTGGCCGGGCCCGCAGCCTCGTCCATCGGGTGGTTGGGCAGGTGCGGCGCGAGGTGGGCGCGCACCCCGACCGGGCCGACGCCCGGGCCGCCGCCGCCGTGCGGGATGCAGAAGGTCTTGTGGAGGTTGAGGTGGCTGACGTCGGCGCCGAACCTGCCGGGACGGGCCAGGCCGACCAGCGCGTTGAGGTTCGCGCCGTCGACGTAGACCTGGCCGCCGGCGTCGTGCACCGAGGCGCAGATGTCGGTGATCGTGTCCTCGAAGACGCCGTGCGTGCTCGGGTAGGTGACCATCAGCGCGGCCAGCCGGTCGCCGTGCTCGGCGATCTTGGCGTGCAGGTCGTCGACGTCGACGTCACCGGTCGGGGCGGTCGCCACGACGACGACCCGCATGCCGGCCATGACGGCCGAGGCGGCGTTGGTGCCGTGGGCGCTGGCCGGGATGAGGCAGACGTCGCGCTGGGTGTCGCCGTTGGCCCGGTGGTAGCCGCGGATCGCCAGCAGGCCGGCGAACTCGCCCTGGCTGCCGGCGTTGGGCTGCAGGCTGACGGCGTCGTAGCCGGTGATCTCGCACAGCCAGCGCTCGAGGTCGTCGATGAGGGTGCGGTAGCCGACGGCGTTGCGGGCCGGGGTGAACGGGTGCAGCCCACCGAACTCCGGCCAGGTCACCGGCTCCATCTCGGTCGTGGCGTTGAGCTTCATCGTGCAGGAGCCCAGCGGGATCATCGTGCGGTCCAGCGCGAGGTCCTTGTCGGACAGCCGGCGCAGGTAGCGAAGCAGCGCCGTCTCGCTGCGGTGGGTCGAGAAGACCGGGTGGGTCAGGTAGCTGCTGGAGCGGGCCAGCCCGGCGGGCAGCGCGTCGGCGGTCGCGCCGTCGAGGGCGTCCCAGTCCTGGGCGCTCCCCCCGAAGGCGGTCACGACGGCGCCGAGGTGGGCCCGGGTGGTGGTCTCGTCGGTGCTGATGCCGACGGTGTCCGCGTCGACGTACCGCAGGTCGATCCCGGCCTCGGCGGCCGCGTCGACGACCGCGCGCGCCCGGCCGGGCACGCGAGCGGTGACGGTGTCGAAGAACTGCCCGTGCACGACCTCGGCGCCCGCCCCGCGCAGCGCGGCCGCGATCAGGGCGGCGTAGCGGTGCGTGCGCCGGGCGATGTCGGCCAGCCCGTCGGGGCCGTGGAAGACGGCGTACATCCCGGCCATGACGGCCAGCAGCACCTGGGCGGTGCAGATGTTGCTCGTCGCCTTCTCCCGGCGGATGTGCTGCTCGCGGGTCTGCAGGGCCAGCCGGTAGGCGGTGCTGCCGTCGGCGTCGACGCTCACGCCGACCAGGCGGCCGGGCATCGTGCGCTCCAGACCCTTGCGGACGGCCATGAAGCCGGCGTGCGGACCGCCGTAGCCGAGCGGCACGCCGAAGCGCTGGCTGCTGCCGACGGCGACGTCGGCGCCGAGCTCCCCCGGGCTGGTGAGCAGGGTGAGCGCGAGCAGGTCGGCGGCAACGGCGACGATCGCGCCGCGCTGGTGGGCGGCCTCGACGACCGGCTTCGGGTCCCGGACGACGCCGCTCGAGCCCGGGTACTGCACCAGGACGCCGAAGACGTCGCCGTCGGGCAGGCCGGTGGCGAGGTCGAGGACCTGCACGTCGATGCCGAGCGGCAGGGCGCGGGTCTGCACGACCGCGATCGTCTGCGGGTGGCAGTCGGCGTCGACGACGAAGACCGCCCCGGCCGGCGCCTTGCTGCTGCGCCGAGCCAGGGTCATGGCCTCGGCGGCGGCGGTGCCCTCGTCCAGCAGGCTGGAGCCGGCGATGTCGAGGCCGGTGAGGTCGGTGACGACGGTCTGGAAGTTCAGCAGCGCCTCGAGCCGGCCCTGGCTGATCTCCGGCTGGTAGGGGGTGTACGCGGTGTACCAGGCCGGGTTCTCCATGACGTTGCGCAGCACGACCGGCGGGGTGTGCGTGCCGGAGTAGCCCAGCCCGATCATCGGGACGGTCACCGTGTTGGCGTCGGCCAGCGCACGCAGCTCGGCGAGCACGGCGGCCTCCGACAGCCCGGCCGGCAGGTCCAGCCGCTCGGTCGCGCGGATCGCCTCGGGCACCGCCTGCTCGGCGAGCTCCTCGAGGCTGCCGGCGCCCAGGACGGCGAGCATCTTGGCCTGCTCGTCGGCGCTGGGGCCGATGTGCCGGCCGGCGAAGGGTGCCGCGCTCTCGAGGTCGCGCAGCGAGCGGGATGCATTCATGGAGGGCTCCAGGCGTCTGCCGACGGGCGCCGGACGGCGACCGCTGCCCTCCCCGCTCTGTCATGGTTACCTGAGAGCTTCACCCTGTCGGGCTTGCACCGTCGGTGGGCTCCGAGGAGCCGCTTTCCAGAGTTGCCTGACCCGCGCGGTCCGGTGGCCTGAGAGGTTGTGGTCCTGGGGAGGATTGCTCCTTCGGCGCCCCCCACTGGCGGTGAGGGGACTCTCCCGCGCGGGGTCGTCAGCTGCGCCCCAGGCTACCCCGGCAGCCGCGTTCTGGTCAGAAGCCGCAGCGGGGCGCTGCACCTGGGCTGGCGTGGCGGACGTATCAGGCGGTGGTGCGGCGACGGCGGCGGCTGGCCAGCTCATCGGCGGCGGTGTCGCCCGCGGCGGGGGCGCCGGCGGCGGTGGCCCGCTCCCCCGGCAGCGCGGCCAGCGTGCCCTCGACGTCGCGGACGTGGCGGCCGACGGCGATGGCGAAGACGGCCTGGCCGCCCTGCAGCAGGTCGACGACCTCATCGGTGGAGGTGCACTCGTAGACGGTGGTGCCGTCGCTCATGAGCGTGATCTGCGCGAGGTCGGCGACGCCGCGGTCGCGCAGGGTGCCGATCGCCGTGCGGATGTTCACCAGCGAGACGCCGGCGTCGAGCAGCTTCTTGACGACCTTGAGCACGAGGATGTCGCGGAAGGAGTAGAGCCGCTGGGTGCCGGAGCCGGAGGCCTCCCGGACGCTCGGCTCGACCAGGCCGGTACGGGCCCAGTAGTCGAGCTGACGGTAGGTGATCCCGGCGGCGCTGCACGCGGTCGGGCCGCGGTAGCCGATGTCCTGCGCCGAGCCGCCCGGGCGCTGGTCCTCGGGGAGGTCGTCGAACAGGGTGCCCTGCAGGCCGAGCGGCTGACGGCGAGCCGGCGAGCCGACCTCGGGCGCACCGTCGGACGGCGTCGCGTGCGGTGCCTCGGGCTCGTCCACCACGATCGGCTCCCTGTCTGTGGTCCGGCGGCCGTCGGGCCGTCCTCCTCGCGGAGCGCGTCCCGGGTGACCCGGATGGCAGACGCTAGGGAGGAGTCGAGGTCAGGTCAACGACGTCGAGCGGCGCGTCGCCAACCTCCACCTCAGGTCGAGGGTCAGGATTCCTGCTCGAAGTCCTCGGGGGTGATGGTGTCCAGGAACTCGCGGAACTTCTCGACCTCGTCCTCCTGCTCGTCCGGGATGGCGATGCCGGCCTCGGCGAGCACCGTCTCCTCGCCCCGGATCGTCGCCCCGCTGCGCATCGCCAGGGCGATCGCGTCGGACGGCCGGGCGCTGACGGTCACGCCTCCCTCGAACCCGAGCTCGGCGTAGAAGACGCCCTCGCGCAGCTCGGTGATGGTCACCGTCTGCAGCGGCCGCTCGAAGGCTTCCAGCACATCGCGCAGCAGGTCGTGGGTCATCGGTCGCGCGGTGACGACCCCCTGCTGGGCGAAGGCGATCGCGGTGGCCTCGACGGCGCCGATCCAGATCGGCAGGTAGCGGTCGCCGTCGACCTCCTTGAGCAGCACGATCGGCTGCTGGCTGGGCAGCTCGACGCGCACGCCGACGACGCTCAGCTCGGTCAACGAGGCGCCCTCACCGGTCGGCTCCACGGGGTCCTCCAGGACGGTCGTCGGTGCGGGGTGCGGGGGCCCCGGTCCGCAGACCCGGGGGGCTCCCGCGGGGCCTCCGAGCCTACGCCCGCAGCGGACGGACGGCCCGGGCGGTCAGAGGCCCGGTCAGCGGGCGGTCAGCGGCGCAGACCGGGGCCGAGGCCGGCCCGGACGAGCGTCGCGTGGAGCTTGACCGACAGCGCCGCCAGCTCGCGGGCGACCTCGTCGGCGCGGGCCCGGGCCTCGGGGTTGCGCTGGCGGACCAGCGGCGTCACGACCTGCTCGACGAGCCCGATCTCACGCTCGGCGGCCGACTTGAACGGGCGCAGGTGGCGCGCCTCGATGCCGAAGCGCGCCATCTCGGCAACGGTCTTGGCCACGACCAGCGCGTCGCCGTCGTAGTGGCTGCCGCCCTGGCGCGGGGCGACCAGGCCGTACTGCTCGAGCTGGTCGAGCTGGGCGGGCTGCAGGCCGGCGGCGGTGAGCAGCTCACTGCGGGACAGCCGGATCTCGCTGACGTCGGGCAGGAACGCGTCGGCGCCCGGCAGGCCCTCCGCTGCGACGAGCGCGCGCGGGACCTTCGGGCCGGTGCCGCCAAGGGCCGGCGGCTCGAGGCCGCGGTCGATGGCGTCGAGGTGCTCCTTGATGACCCTCAACGGGAGGTAGTGGTCGCGCTGCGCGGACAGCACGTAGCGCAGCCGGCTGAGGTCCTCGCGGGAGAACTTCCGGTAGCCGGAGGCGGTGCGCTCGGGCTCGACGAGCCCCTCGGCCTCGAGGAAGCGGATCTTGCTGATCGTGATGTCCGGGAAGTCGGGGCGCAGCTGGCCCAGCACCTCGCCGATGCTCATGAAGGCGCGCGTGGGCACACCCGCAGCGGCGGCGCTCACGCATCGCCCCCGCGCGGGCCGACCAGGAACACCAGGCGGTACTTGCCGATCTGGACCTCGTCGCCGCCGGCCAGGCCGGCGGCCTCGATGCGCTCGCGGTTGAGGTAGGTGCCGTTGAGCGAGCCGACGTCGCGCACGACGAAGCCGCCGCCCTCGCGGGCGAACTCCGCGTGGCGCCGGGAGACCGTCACGTCGTCGAGGAAGATGTCGGACTCGGGGTGGCGCCCGGCGGTGGTCACGTCGGCGTCGAGCAGGAAGCGGCTGCCGGCGTTCGGCCCGCGCTTGACGACCAGCAGGGCGCTGCCCGGCGGAAGGGCCTCGACCGAGCCGCCGTCGGCGCCGGGCTCGCTCGCGGCGGGCGCGCCGTCGCCCTCGAGGGCGCTCTCGAGCGCGGACAGCGAGATGGTCGAGGTGGTCTCCACCGAGCTGGTCGCGGCGTCGCCGCCCGTCGCCGGGAGAGCCGCGCCGCAGCCGCCGCAGAAGCGGCTCCCGTCGGGGTTCTGATGGCCGCACTGGGTGCAGAACACGTGGTCGCCGCCTCCGTGGGGGTCGTCGCGGGCGAGGCCCGCCGGCCGTCGCGGGCGCGGCGACCGTGGTGCGTCCGGGGCCTGCCCCGGGCCCGGTCCCGGGTGACGCCGAGCGCCCCCGGACCGGAGTCGCGAACCTAGCCGGGCGCCGCGTCGAGGGTCAACCCGTCCTGCAGGATCCGTGTCCCCGCACCTCGACCTGAGGTCGAGACCATTGCCGCCCGGACCGGCGGAGAACCCGGCGGGCCGCTTTCCGGCGGGCGGCGGTCAGGACCCGCTGGTCAGCGCGGTGTAGGCCTCCAGGTCGAGCAGCCCCTCGCCCGCCAGCGCGGCGTCGACGCCGTCCGCGGGGCGGATCTCGATCATCCAGCCCTCCCCCTGCGGGTCGGAGTTGACCAGCTCGGGGGCGCCGTCGAGCTGCTCGTTGCGGGCGGTGACCGTGCCGGCCACGGGGGCGTAGACGTCCGAGACGCTCTTGGTGCTCTCGACCTCGCCGAGCGCCTGCCCGGCGCTCACCTCGGTGCCGACGGCGGGCAGCGTGACAAAGACGATGTCCCCGAGCGCCTCCTGGGCGTACGGGGTGATGCCGATGCGCAGGACCGCGTCGCCGCCGCTCCCGACGACGGTGATCCACTCGTGCTCGGCGGTGTACTTGACGTCCTCGGCCACGGTGCCGTCCTTCTCTCTGCTGACGGGCGGCGGAACGGGCGGTGCGCCCGGTCAGTCCCCGTCCTGCGGGGCGGGGCGAGCGTAACGAGGCTCCTCGAGCGCTCGCAAGGCGCCCACGACGACCTCGTCGCGTTCCTCTACCAGGACCCGTCCGCCGCGCTGCTCGATGTTGTCCACGACGCCGCCTGGAATGGCGACCGCCGAGGCCAGCGTCGAGGGCTCCCCCACCACCACGAACCGGTACGGCGGGTAGAGCGCACGGCCGTCGACGCCGCCCCCCCCCTCGTCGCCGTCCCCCAGCGCCGGCGAGACGCCGCCCCCGCCGCTGTCGCCGCCCGAGGCCTCGGAGGGGTCGACGCTCAGGTCGACCGGTCCCTCGAGCTGAATAGCCTCGGCGCCCGCCGCGCGCAGCTCCTCGAGCGCGTCGAGCAGGACGTCGGGGGTGATCCGCCCGTCGGGGTCGGTGATGGTCAGCAGCAGCCCGGGGCCGCGGGCCGGGACGGTGCCGGCCAGGATGCCGAGCAGCTGGGTCCGCCGGCGTGCCTCGGCCAGCGCAGCCTCGCTCTGGTCGCCGCCCGTGGTCAGTTCGGCGCGCGCCCGCTCCAGCGCGCTGACCTCGTCACGCAGCCGGTCGTTGCGGTTGGACAGCTCGTCGAGGATCTGGACGAGGTCCTCCTGGCGGGCGGTGGCCAGCGGCCCGTCCTCCTGCGTGGAGCGCACCTGGACGACGGCGGCGAAGCCCAGCACGGCCAGCAGCACGGCGACGGCCACGTCGACCCGGCGCAGACGCGGGCGCAGGAAGCGGCGACAGAGCGGGCGGTTCATGCGTGGAAGACGTGCCGGCGGATCGCGGCAGCGTTGGAGAAGATCCGGATCCCGAGCACGACGACGACGCCGGTGGACAGCTGGCCGCCGACGCCGAGCTGGTCGCCGAGGAAGACGACGAGGCCGGCGACGAGGACGTTGCTCACGAAGGACACGACGAACACGCGGTCGTCGAAGATCTTCTCGAGCTGGGCCCGGACGGCGCCGAAGACCGCGTCGAGTGCGGCGACGACCGCGATCGGCAGGTACGGCTGCAGGGCGGCGGGGACGGTCGGCTCGAGGACCAGTCCGAGCACGACCCCGACGACCAGAGCCAGGGCGGGGATCACGAGGTGTCCTCCTGCTCGAGGGGGGTGGCGGCGCGCAGCTGGGGGGTGCCGGCGCCGGGCAAGGAGAGCTCGTCGGACCGCTCCAGGGAGAAGCGCAGCCCGTAGAGGGAGGCGTAGGTGGTCAGCCGGCGCCCGGTGGGGCCGTCGAGCAGCTCCAGCTCGAGGGCGGCGGCGTCGCCGACGGCCCGCACGACGTACGGCGGGGACAGCGGGCGGAAGTCGACGAGGACCGCGTCGCCGGCGCTGCGGATCGCGGTGAGCGCCGTCAGCCGCTGGCCGTTGACGTCGATCGCCTCCGCGCCCGCGGCCCACAGCCCGTTGGCGAGGTCCTGCAGGTCGCGGTCCTGGACCCGGCCGTCCAGCGGCGTCCCGCCGCGCAGGGTGGCGTCGGGCGCGTCCTCCGGCGGCGGGGCGTCGTCGAGCACCACCCGCA
>JAJAYV010000395.1 GCA_026786045.1 Frankiaceae bacterium
GACCACGTCGGTGCCGCCCAGGATCGTGACGGTCTCCGTGCCGAGGCGGCGGAGCGCGTCGAGCGTGCGGGCCGGGAGGGTGTCGCGGGCGGTGAGCAGCACCGGCGCCGAGCGCACGCCGGCCAGGTAGCTGCCGGCCAGCGCGTCGGCCGGAGTTGAGCCGTTGCCGAGCAGCGCCTCCGGCGCCGCGCCGAAGGTCTCCAGCACGACCTCGGCGGCGGTGCCGAAGCGGTCCGCACCGGCGAGGCGCTCGAGGAGCAGGGCGGGCTCGGTGCCGGCCGGGACGGACCGGTCGTCCAGGCTCGGCGTGATCGGGCTGTTCTCCTGGACGTACTCGACGAGCAGGTTCAGGTCGTTGAAGCCGCCGTCGAGGCGATCGGTCCCGTCGGCGAGGGTGCCGAAGTTGTCACCGCCGCCGGCCAGCCACGCGTGATGTCCTGGGTGATCGTCCCGATCGGCTGGCGACCGACCTCCTCGGCCTCGGCCACGGCGGTCGACCAGGGCCTGGACCTCGGCGTCGGCGGTGAAGGCATCACTGGTGATGTCGACGACCTCGCCGCTGGTGGCGGTGACGTCGCCCGTGGCGGTGTCGATCGTCAGGCTCAGGACGTCCATGGCGGTGCCGTACGACTGGGCCAAGAGGACCTGCAGCGGCACGGTCCGGCGGACGTGGCGGCGCCCTCGTGGGCGAGCAGGACCAGCACGTCGGCCTCGCCGTTGTCCGGGTCGCCGTCGGTCAGGGCGGCCGCGGCCTCCTTGGCGGCCGCGACCGGGTCGCTGAAACTGAAGCCGCGGATGCCGTCCGGCGAGACCAGCGAGGCGGTCTCCTCGGTCACGACGCCGACGAGGCCGACGTCGACACCGGCGATGGTCTCGACGAACGAGGACGCCATGTCGGGGGTCTCGCCCTGGACGTTGGCGCCCAGGATCGGGAAGTCGGCCAGGCCGTCAACGCGGGTCGCGAGGTCCTCGTAGCCGCGGTCGAACTCGTGGTTGCCGACCGCCGAGACGGCCAGGCCGATGTCGTTCAGCACCTCGAGCGTCGGCTCGTCCTGCTGGACGGCCGACACGAAGGGCGAGGCGCCGATGTTGTCGCCGGCCGACACGAAGATGGTGTTCGGGTTCTCTGCCGTGTAGGCGTCGACGGCGCCGGCGACGAAGGCGGCGCCGCCCTGCGACGGGCGAGCCGGGGACGTGTCGGTCGCGGCGCGGGCAGCCACCGGCGGGACAAGACGGCCATGGAAGTCGTTGATGCCGAGGACCTGGATGTCGACGGTGGTGGCGACCTGCGCGGCGGCGGGCGAGAACGGGACGGCGGCCAGCGCGCCGGCGGTCAGCGCGACGGCCAGGGTCGCCGAAGTGTGGGATCTGCTCACAGGGGTTCTTCGTGACGGGGGCGGGCGAAAGGCGGGACTTCAGGCCCGCCCGATGACGGTCGGACGATGCCGCGGTGGCCGGCAGGAATCCGCGAGGGGTCCTGGGCGCTGCACCTCTCATGACCTACCAGGTGACCAAGACCGACAAGCAGTGGCGCGCCGAGCTGACCCCCGAGGAGTACGCCGTGCTCCGCCAGGCGGGGACCGAGCGGCCCTTCACGGGCGAGTACGACGACACGACGACCGAGGGCGTCTACTCCTGCCGCGCCTGCGGCAACGAGCTGTTCCGGAGCGACACGAAGTTCGACTCGCACTGCGGCTGGCCGAGCTTCTACGCCCCCCAGGACGGCGACGCCGTCGAGCTGCACGAGGACCGATCCTTGGGCACGGTCCGGGTGGAGGTGCTGTGCGCGAAGTGCGGCAGCCACCTCGGCCACGTCTTCGACGACGCGCCCCAGACGCCCACCGGAGACCGGTTCTGCATGAACAGCGTCAGCCTGCGGCTGGAGCCTGCCGAGCGCTAGCCCGAACGGGCGACATGATGCGGCGGCGGCGGGGAACGAGCCGCAGGTGGACGGGGGCGACGTGCGCGTGCAGGTGGAGCTCCTCGGCGCGCCCGCCAGCGTGCGCACCGCGCGCCGGGTGGTGGCTCGTGCCCTGCGCGAGTGGTCGCTCCCCCACCTCAACGACACCGCAGCGCTGCTCACCAGCGAGCTGGTCACCAACGCAGTGCTGCACGCCGGCACCGACCTGCGGGTCGAGGTGCAGCGAGCCGGCGGGGTGGTGCGCGTGACGGTCCACGACGGGTCGCTGCAGCAGCCGCGGCGCCGGCGGCACGGCGTGCACGCCGGCACCGGTCGTGGCCTCGGGCTGTTCGCCACCCTCGCCACCGATTGGGGCAGCGGGCCGAGCGCGCCGCCCTACCGCAAGGCGGTCTGGTTCGAGCTGCCCGTCGACCCGGCGGCGCTGCCCGACCCCGGCGACGGGGCCCTGCTCTAGCTAGGGCAGTGCGGCGACGATGTCGGCGACCGGCTTGCGGATGCCGGACCAGAACGGCGTCTCGAGCTTGGTGTGCAGCCGCGCCCGCGAGGTGCGCAGGTGGCGCAGGCAGTCGGTGATCCGGTGCATCTGGTCGGCCTCGAAGGCCAGCAGCCACTCGTAGTCGCCGAGCCCGAAGGCCGCGACCGTGTTGGCGCGCACGTCCTCGTACTCCCGGCCCTGGATGCCGTGCTCGGACAGCATCCCCTTGCGCTCGTAGTCGGGCAGCAGGTACCACTCCAGAGAGCGGTTGAAGGGGTAGACGCAGACGTACTTGCGCGGGTCCTCGCGCCGCACGTAGGCCGGGATGTGGTTGCGGTTGAACTCGGCCGGCCGGTGGATGCCGATGCTCGTCCAGACCGGCTCGAGGTGGCGCCCGAGGGCGCTCTGGCGGAAGCGGTTGCAGGTGTCCTGCAGGACGTCGACCTCGGGGCAGGTCCACCAGACGAGGAGGTCGGCCTCGGCCTTGAAGCCGCCGAGGTCGTAGGTGCCGCGGGTGTAGACGTCCTTCTGCAGCGCAGCGTCGAGGAACGCCTGCGCGTCCTCGGCCAGCACCGTGCGGTCCTCCGGCAGCGGCGTCACGGCCTTGTAGACGGCGTAGACGGTGTAGAGGAGCTGGTCGTTCAGCTCGCGCGCCTTGGTGGACTCAAGCCTGCTGTCGGTCATGCGGCCCATTGTCCCCGACGACGCCCGCGGCTGCCTCGCGGCCCGACCTCGCAACCGCCGGCACCCCCACCCCGTCGTACGCCGCCCCCGCCACGGCCAGGCCCGGCAAGCGGGCAACCCCGGCGCGCACCCGGGCCACGAGGTCGAGGTGGCCGACGGCGTACTGCGGAAGCCCGCCGCCCCAGCGGACGACCCGGCTGTCCAGCACCTGCGGCAGCGGCCCGACGGTCTGGGCCAGCTCGCCCACGACGGCGGCGACCAGCTCCTCGTCGCTGCGCTGCAGGTCGGCGGTATCCCCAGCCCGCCCGACGCTGGCGCGCAGCACCGACGACCCGGCGTAGTGGGCCCACTTGCGGCTGGTGAAGGTGACGGCCTTGGTGGTGCGGCCCTCGACGGCCGGGACCAGGTAGCCGCTGCCCGACCCGACCGGCCCGTCGAGCACGAGGGTGATGATCGCGACGGAGGCGTACTCCACCCCGGCCAGCTCGGCTGC
>JAJAYV010000396.1 GCA_026786045.1 Frankiaceae bacterium
CCGCCCCCCCCCCCCCGCCCCGGCGCCGACCCCCCCCCCCATTGTTATTATTATATCTTTAATCCTCCACCGCCTATAGTGGATAATGTCTCGTGGGCTCGGTGATGTTTATAAGAGACAGGGGCCGGCCTGCTCGGCCTGGCCGGCCCGCCCTCACACGGCGGCGGCGGCGCCCCGGCGCCGGTCGTGCGGGAGGTCACCGAGGTGCTCGCCGGGGCCTGCGGGGCGACCTGGTTCGTGACCGCCCAGCACGCCCTGCCGCTCGCGGTGCTGACCGCCTCGGCGAACTCGGCGCTGCGCGACCGCTGGCTGCCGGCCCTGTGCAGCGGGGAGGTGCTCGCCGGCGTCGGGGTCGCCCAGCTGCGGCGCCCCGGGCCGCCCGCGGTGACCGCCCCCCGGGTCGACGGCGGCTGGCGGTTCGACGGACACGTCGGCTGGCTGACCGGCTGGGGGATCTGCGACGTGCTGCTGCTCGGCGGGGTGAGCGCCGACGGCCGCATCGTGCTGGTCCTGCTGCCGGCGCGCGAGACCGAGGGCCTGACCGCGTCGAAGCCGTTCGCGCTGGCGGCCATGTCGGCCACCCGGACCGTGGCGCTCGACCTCGACGGGCTGGTCGTCCGGGACGACGACGTCGTCGACCTCCCGCCGACCGTTCAGTGGCTGGCCGCCGACGCCGCCAAGACGGCGAACGTCGGGCCGCACACCTTCGGCCTGCAGCGCGAGGCGGTGCGCCGCCTGGACGACACCTCGGCGCGACGCGGCGACGCCACCGCGGCCGCGCTGGCTCAGCAGCTCGCACGCGAGGGCGACCGGCTCCGCCGCGTGGCGTACGTCCTGCTGGACGACGTCCCTGCCCAGGATCAGCTCGACGACCGCCTGGCCGTGCGGGCCGCGGCGCTCGAGCTGGCGGTCCGGACGACGACGGCGCTCGTCGCGGCGACCGGCGGCGGGGCGATGGCCCTCGACGCCGCCCCGCAGCGGCTCGCGCGTGAGGCGGTCTTCCACCTCGTCCAGGCCCAGACGGCACCGGTCCGCGAGGCCACGCTCCAGCTGCTGCGGGACGTCAGCTAGGTGCTGCGCGTCGCGCTGCTGGACGTCGGCGCCGGCGAGGTCGCGGCGCGGACCCTCGACGTCGCCGGCGCCGTGGTCGCCTCGGCCGTCCGGACCGGGGTCGGGGACCACGTCGACGCCTGTGCGGCGGCGGCGCACGAGGTCCTGCGCGAGGTGGCGGACGCGGTGCCGCCCGTCGATTGGCTTGGGCTGATGGTCGTCGCGCCCGAGCGCACGACCGTCGAGGACGGCGTGCTGCTGACCGTGCACGACGCGCTCGTGGCCCGGTTGACGGGCGTGCGCGCCACCCCGGCGTCGTACGCCTGCGCCACCGGGCTCGCCGACGCCGCCGCGCGCGACTGGTCCCCAGAGCAGCTGCGGCGCAACGGGTCTCGTACCGCACCCGTCGTCGAGACGGGCGCCGTGGTCGGGGAGCTGCTGCCCGGCTGGGGACTGCCCGAGTCGCTGCCGGTGGTAGCCGGCGCGGTCCGGGAGCAGCTGCTGGTGATGGCCGCGGGCGGGCTGCGCGACGGCGTGCTCACCGAGCTGGAGGACGGCCGGGTACTGACCGCGGCGGCACCCGTCGCCGTGCCGGACGGCTGGGTGCTGGCGGCGCACGCCGCACCGGGCCTGTGGGCGCTGACGGGCCCGGCTGGTGCCGAGTCGGGGCTGCCGGTGTCGGAGGTGCTGCGTGCGGGGCGCCCCGTCGAGGTGGCCGTCGCCGCGCTCGTGGCACGGGCAGTCGGCGCGCACGCGCACCTGCCGCACGCGCCGCCCGCCTAGGCCCGTCCGCCGTCAGGCGAGCTCGAGCGCGACCTCGAAGACGGCGGCGCCGGCCCGGGCCTGCGCCCGCTCCTCCTCCGCCGTGAACGAGTCGGTCCACCCGCGGCCGGGGACCTCGTCCCAGACGAACAGCAGCGACGCGGCGCGCATCCGGAACGCGCGCGCGGCCGAGAAGACCGCCGAGGTCTCCATGTCGACGGCGAGGTGCCCGGCGGCGGCCCAGGTGCGCAGCAGCGAGCGCGGCTGCTGCAGCAGCGCCGAGGTCGTCACGGTGCTGCCGCGGTGGACGTAGGTGTCGCGCGCAGCGAACATCGCGGCCGCCCGCGCGACCCGACCGGCGTTGGCCTCTGCCATGCCCTTCCCGCCGTAGTACTGCGACGCGCCCTCGCCGATGAGCGCCCGCTCGGACAGCACGATGTCACCGGTGACGATGTCGGGCTGCAGGCTCCCGCAGGAGCCGATCTGCACCACGTTGGTCGTGCCGATGATGCCCAGCACGTGCACCGGCTCGACCGCCCGCGGGGCGCCGTACGCCGGGCAGTAGGCCACCGGGATGTCGCCGTACCAGCCGTGCCACAGGTCGGGCATGCCCAGCTCGCGGACCTCCTCGAGCAGCGGCAGGCGCGTGTCGAGCGCCTTCTGCCGCCACCACGTGCCCTCGAGCACGAGCAGGCGCGGCACCTCGTCCTCGTCGAGGTCGAGCAGGTCCATCCAGCCGTCGCGGTCCACCTCGTCATCCTGCCTGCTCTGCGCGGTGGGCCGCAGCGGGACCGCCGGGGTTGTATGTCGTCGTGGATCGTGCAGAGGTGCTGCAGCGGGTGGTCGCCACCGCTGCCGTGCTGCTCGAGCTTCCGGTGGAGGTGCTGGACGAGGCGGCCGACTTCGAGGAACTCGGGGTGGACTCGCTGGCCCGGGTGGAGCTCGCCCTGGCGCTCGAGGACCGCTACGACGTCGAGTTGCCCGAAGAGGTCGTCGCCGTCCTGGCGACGATCGGTGACCTGGTCGACGCCGTCCTGGACCAGCTGGCGGTCCTGGCGGTGGCGCCGCGCTACCCGTTGTCGGTCGTGTCCGAGACCTGGAACGGCGGCCCCGCCCTGTCCTACGCCGGGCGGCCGCCGACCGTGCTGGACGTTCTTGACCGGGCTGTGAGCGACGACCCCTACCGGGTGCTGTTCCTGCTGCCGGACGGGACGTCTTTGATGCGTCGCGACGTCGCCGACCTCGTGGAGGGGGCCTCCCGGCGGCTGCGCGCCGAGGGCCTGAGCGCTGGCGACGTCGTCGCCGTCGCCGCCCGCAACGGACTCGAGCTCGCGGTGGCCCAGTTCGCCTGCGCCCGAGCGCACCTGGTGCTC
>JAJAYV010000397.1 GCA_026786045.1 Frankiaceae bacterium
GACGGTGATCCCGTGCCCCGTGACGGCGTACGCCACGGTGCTGATCACGACGTCGCGCAGCGACAGGCCGTTGCCCCACAGGACAAAGCCGCTTGCGGCCACGGCGAGCAAGGGGACGGCGATGAAGGCGCCGAGCGCGACCTGCTCCAACCGGGCCCAGAGCTTTGTGCGGGGGAGGTCCTGCAGTGGCCGGGCCTGGTCTCCCTCGTACTCGACGGTGGTAACGGGGGCGTCCGGAAGCGTGGCTGTCATCGGTCCTCGTGGGGTCGGGTCAGGTTCCTACGCGACCGTAAGCTACGCGCCCGTAGCCCAGCCTGGCGCGAGCGGGACAGTGACCTGACCCATCCGCTCCCGCGGGATGGCTGGAGCGGTCAGCGCGTCCACTCGCGGGCGATGAGCACCAGCAGCGCGACGATGCCACCGACCAGCGCGAGCAGCAGCGTGGTGCTGCGACCGGGCACGACGTCCTGGACGTAGGACGCGGCCTGCGACGTGGCGCTGTCGTTCGAGCCCCCGCTGATCGGCACGGGCGGGCTCGGGGATGAGCTGGCCAGCGGCGGGAGCCCGACGGCGAGCCGACGGTCGTCCACTGTCTCGGCGACGGCGGTGACCTGTGCGGTCGCCTCGGCGACGGCCTTGGTGGCTTCGGTGACCTCGGCGCTCGCCTGGTCGGCCTCGGCCGTGGCCTCGTCGAGCGCGGCCGTCGCCTCGGCGCGCTCAGCGGGGGTCTCGGCCGCTGCGAGCGCACGCTGTGCGGCGGCCTGCTCGGCGCGGGCTGCCTCCAAGGCGGACTGGGCCCGGGCCTGCTCCTCAGCGGCTGCCCGGCGGACCGCCTCGGCCCGAGCGACCGCGGCGGTGTCGATCTGCACCTGGTCGTCTGTTGGACGTGTTCGCACGGGAGTCGCCGACCTCGGGGTGGGCGTCGTGATCGTCGTGGGCGTCGTGGGCGTCGTGGAGACGGTTGGGGCGCTCCCCGGGCTCGTGGACGTCGCGGGCGGCGGTACCGGCGCGGCCGTGGTCGGCCCGGGCCTGTCAGGCTGCGGCGAGGTGGGCGCGACCGGCTCGGCGGTGGGGAGCGCGGGAACGGGGAGCTCCGGGGCGGGTGCCGTCGGGGCGACCGTGGTGGCGACCGGCGGAGTAGTCGTGATCACCGATCGCGGCCCGGGGGCGGTCGGCTTGCCCTTGTCGGGTGCGGCCGTGCTGCACGCCCGGCCGTCGCAGTGGTTGTCCGCGGCAGCCGTGGCCGGCGCGAGGAGCCCTCCGCCCAGCAGACCTAGGGCGAGGGTTGCCACGACTGTGGAGAGTCGGAGGTGCGTGCTGCGCATGCTGCTCCTGTTCCCGGGCTGGGGTAGGTCAAGCGGAGAGGCGGCGGCCCTGCCGGATCGCGTTGAGCCGACGGCTTCGGGCCTCAGAACGATCCACACGACCCGGATAGTCCCTCGGCGGGGCCTTCGTCCCGGTCCTCCCGAACGGAGGGACGGCTCTTGCCGCGAGGACCGAGCCCCTCGCCACCAGCCACCGCAGCATGATCGCCGCCACCGAGGAGCTGAGGTTCTGTCGGAGGTTGCGGGGAGGATCACGCCTGGAGGGTCGAGTCGACAGGAAGGGGTTCGATCCGCCATGGGCAGGCACCGCATGCAGGAGGAGAAGCGCGAGCTGGGTGAGCGCGCGCGGGAGATGAGAGCCGCCGGGAGGTCGCGGCGGGAGATCCAGGCCGAGCTCGGCATCGGCGACGACCTGGTCGGGGCCTTCCTGGCCGGGACCGAGCTGCCGGATGCCCTGCGCCGGCCGAGGGCGAAGGACGACGTCCGGGAAGTCGCCCGGCAACTGCGCGTTGCGGGTGGGACGTACGACGCCATTGCCCTCGAGCTCGGGGTCAGCAAGAGCACCCTGTCGTTGTGGCTGCGCGACCTGCCCCACCTGCCCGGTTCGGCGGCTGCTGTGCCCCTCCCGGCGACGCCGGGTCCGCAGGGCGACGTCGACATGAGGCGACAGGCAGCCCGGGAGCTCCGGGAAGGCGGGCTCCTGCTGAAGGAGATCGCCGAGCGGCTGGGACTGAGCATCAAGACGGTCAGCCTCTACGTGCGAGGGATGCCCTGGGTTGCCCGATCTCGACACGGCGGGGGTTCCGACCACGTGCGGGCCATGGCAGAGGCCCGCTGGGCGACGCACCGGCGCGAGCGCGACGCGGCCGCGCAGCAGCGGAAGCTGGACGCTGGGCGTGAGGTCGGCGAGCTGGACGACAGGACGCTGCTGCTGCTGGGTGCCGTCGCGTACTGGTGTGAAGGCTCCAAGAGCAAGCCGTGGAGACCGCAGGGGAAATGGGTCTTCATCAACAGCGACCCGATGCTCATGCGGCTCATGGTGCGGTGGCTCCGCCTGGTGGACGTCCCTCCCGAGCGTTGGGTGGTGCGGATCCAGATTCACGAGACGGGTGACCTGTTGGCGGCTGAGGCCTACTGGCGGCACGTGCTGGGGCTGCCCGACCTCGTCTTCGGCAAGGAGGCGATCAAGCGCCACCGGCCCCTGACCAACCGGAAGAACGTCGGGAGCGACTACCACGGCTGCGTCTCGATCTACGTCCGACGTGGCGCCGAGTTGCTGCAGGAAGTGGAGGGGTGGATGGTCGGCGCCCTGATGGGTGCTGGAGGGACCCTGCCGGACCTGCCGATGCCGTGGTCGGAAGAGTGCTTCACTGATGCGGAGTGAGGTAGGATATTGACAATTCGTCGGCTGTGGGGTAATGGAAACCTGCTGGCTTTTGGTGCCATGCGATCCTGGTTCGAGTCCAGGCAGCCGAGCTGATCTTGATACGGGGCGGCTCTGGGCGGCAGTCACCCCTCGCTAGACTCGCTGGCGCCGGGCTATCCGGCGATCCCCTCCTGCGAGGAGCACCTTCGTGACCGACCCGCGCCCCGCAGCGGTCGTCGTCCTCGCCGCCGGCGAGGGCACCCGGATGAAGAGCGCGACCACGCCCAAGGTGCTGCACCCGCTCTGCGGCCGCACGATGCTCGGCCACGTCGTCGCCGCCGCGCGGGGGCTCGACCCGGAGCACCTGGTGGTCGTCGTCGGCCACGCCCGCGAGCAGGTCACCGCCCACCTCGCCGAGGTCGACCCGGCCGCCCGAGCGGTCGTGCAGGAGCAGCAGAACGGCACCGGCCACGCCGTGCGCGTCGCGCTCGAGGCGCTGCCCGACCTCACCGGCACCGTCGTCGTCGTGCCGGGCGACGCCCCGCTGCTCACCGCCGCGACGCTCGCCGAGCTGGTCCGCGTGCACGAGCTGGCCGGCGCAGCCACGACGCTGCTCACGGCCCGGCTGCCCGACCCGACCGGCTACGGGCGGGTCGTGCGCAACGGGGGGTCGGTCTCGGCCGTCGTCGAGCACAAGGACGCCGACGACGCGACCCGCGCGATCGACGAGGTGGCGACGAGCGTCTACGCCTTCGACGCGGCCGCGCTGATGACGAGCCTGCAGTCGCTCACGACCGACAACGCCCAGGGTGAGGAGTACCTCACCGACGTCGTCGGACTGCACAAGGCGGCCGGCCGCACCGTCACCGCCCACATCGCGGTGGTCCCCGAGGAGACGATGGGCGTCAACGACCGGGTGCAGCTGTCGGAGGCGCGGCGGCTGCTGCGGGACCGCGTCGTCGCCGACCACCAGCGCGCCGGGGTCACCGTCGTCGACCCGCTCACGACCTGGATCGACGTCGACGTGACGCTCGCGCCGGACGTCACGGTCCACCCCGGCTGCCAGCTGCACGGCCGGACCACCGTTGCCGCGGGTGCCGTGGTCGGCCCCGACACGACGCTGACCGACACCGAGGTCGGCGAGCATGCCGTGGTGCTCAAGTCGCACTGCACCGGCGTCGTCGTCGGTGCGGGCGCCGACGTCGGCCCGTACACCTACCTCCGCCCGGGGACCCGGCTCGGCGCCCGGAGCAAGGCCGGCGCGTTCGTCGAGATCAAGGCCAGCGAGGTCGGCGAGGGCAGCAAGGTGCCGCACCTGTCCTACGTCGGTGACGCGACGATCGGTGCGGGCAGCAATGTCGGCGCGGCCACGGTGTTCGTGAACTACGACGGCCGCGACAAGCACCGCACGACAGTGGGCGACGGCGTGCGGATCGGCAGCGACACCATGCTCGTGGCGCCGGTCGAGATCGGCGACGGTGCCTACACGGCAGCCGGTTCCGTCATCACGAAGGACGTCCCGGCGGGGGCGCTCGGCGTCGGCCGCGCCCAGCAGCGCAACATCGAGGGATGGGTCTCGCGTCGCCGACCCACCGACCAGCCGGACGACCAGGGGAAGCAGCAGCCATGAGCGGCATCACGATCTCGAGCAAGAAGAGCTTGATGCTCTTCTCCGGCCGCGCCTACCCCGAGCTGGCGGCGGAGGTCGGCACGGCGCTCGACGCCGCCCCGGTGCCGACCAGTGCGTACGAGTTCGCCAACGGCGAGATCTTCGTGCGCTTCGAGGAGTCGGTGCGCGGCTCGGACGCCTTCGTCCTGCAGAGCGTCACGACACCCGTCAACACCTGGATCATGGAGACACTGCTCATGGTCGACGCGCTCAAGCGCGCGTCCGCCAAGCGGATCACCGTCGTCCTGCCCTTCTACCCGTACGCCCGCCAGGACAAGAAGCACCGCGGCCGCGAGCCGATCAGCGCGCGCCTGATCGCCGACATGTTCAAGACGGCCGGTGCCGACCGCCTCATGACGGTGGACCTGCACACCGCGCAGATCCAGGGCTTCTTCGACGGCCCGGTGGACCACCTGTTCGCGCTGCCGCTGCTGGCCGGGCACGTCGAGCAGCAGTGGGGCGACCGCGACATGGTCGTCGTCTCGC
Source organism: Frankiaceae bacterium (assembly GCA_026786045.1). Lineage (GTDB taxonomy): Bacteria > Actinomycetota > Actinomycetes > Mycobacteriales > SCTD01 > SCTD01. Next base: position 4,847 of record JAJAYV010000397.1, read on the forward strand.
CAGACGCCGGTCGCGTGCGCGTCGCCGAGCGCTGGACCGACCGGCTCGGCTGCGGCCTGGCGATCATCCACAAGCGCCGCGACCCGAACGTCCCGAACGAGGTCAAGGTCGGCGAGGTCGTGGGTGACGTCCGTGGCAAGACCTGCATCCTCGTCGACGACATGATCGACACCGGCGGCACGATCACCAAGGCGGCCGAGCTGCTGTTCGACAACGGCGCCGTCGACGTCATCGTCACCGCCACGCACGGCGTGCTGTCCGGCCCGGCGATGGACCGGCTGAAGAACAGCCGGATCAGCGAGGTCGTCGTGACCAACACGCTCCCGATCGCCGAGGACCAGCGCTTCGACGGGCTGACGGTGCTGTCCATCGCGCCGCTCATCGCCCGCGCGATCCGCGAGGTGTTCGAGGACGGCTCGGTCACCAGCCTGTTCGACGGCGCCGCCTAGCCCGCTACGCAGGTACGGCCTCGCGAAGCGGCTCGACGGCAGCAGCCGGGACCGGGCGCGGGCGCGTGGCGGTCGCCAGCACGAC
>JAJAYV010000398.1 GCA_026786045.1 Frankiaceae bacterium
ACCCGGGCGAGGCGCTTCCCCACGCTCCGCCCGGGTCGGCGGCCCCCCCCCGGGGGGGGGGGGGGGGGGGGGGGCCGGGCGCCCCCCCCCCCCCCCGGGCCCTGGACGCCCTCAAGCACGACAGCGAGGACGCGACCAGCCGTCCGCCGGCCGGTGAGCGGGTCGAGGACGGCCACGTCGTCCGCTCGGTCGCCGGCACCTCGAGCGCCCGGCCGTACCGCTGCCCGGGCTGCGACCAGGAGCTGCGGGCCGGGACGCCCCACGTCGTGGCCTGGCCGGAGGGCCGCCCGGACGACCGCCGGCACTGGCACTCCGCCTGCTGGCAGGCCCGCGGCCGACGGGGCGTCAAGGTGCACCGCAGCAAGAACGCCCCCCGCTACGGCTGACTAGTGTCGACTGCCGTGCCCGACATCCGTCAGAACACCGTGCTGCCCGCCGAGCGGCGCGACGTCGTCCTGCACACCGCAGACGGCCTCGAGCTGGTCGGCGAGCTGGCCCTGCCGCTCGGGCGGCCACCGGTCGCGACGCTCGTCTGCCTGCACCCCCTGCCGACGGAGGGAGGCTTCATGGACAGCCACCTGCTCAAGAAGATGAGCTACCGGCTGCCCGCGCTGGCCGACCTCGCCGTGCTTCGCTTCAACACCCGCGGCGCAACCTCGCCGCGCGGTACCAGCCAGGGCGCCTTCGACAACGGCGAGCATGAGAAATTCGACGTGGCAGCTGCTCTTGACCTGTGCGAGGCCGAGGACCTGCCCAGCATCTGGCTCGTCGGCTGGTCCTTCGGCACCGACCTGGCCTTGAAGTACGGCTGCGACCCGAGCGTGGCCGGCGCGGTCCTCATCAGCCCGCCGCTGCGCTTCTCGGCGCCGAGCGACCTGCAGGTGTGGGCCGAGTCGGGCAAGCCGCTCACCGCGCTGGTCCCCGAGCTCGACGACTTCCTGCGGCCGGAGCAGGCGCGCGAGCGCTTCGCCGCCGTGCCGCAGTGCGACGTGGTGGCCGTCGACGGCGCCAAGCACCTGTTCGTCGGCTTCACCGAGCGGGTCCTCGACGAGGTCGTCGCCCGCACGAACCCCAGCGCGTCCCCGCTGCCCACGACCTACGAGGAGCCCTCCGCATGAGCGACCTGACCGGCAAGACCGCCCTCGTCACCGGCGCCTCCCGCGGCATCGGCCGCGCGCTCGCCGTCGGGCTGGCCCGCGTCGGCGCCGCCCGCGGGGTGTCGGGGGGCGCCGAGGCGCGGGTGGAGCAGGTCCGCGGCGAGGTGGAGGCGCTCGGCCGCAAGGCCGTCGTTGTGGTCGCCGATGTGACGGACCCGGCTGCGTGCGCGCGCCTGGGCGAGGAGGCAGTGAAGGCGTTCGGCGGGCTCGACATTCTCGTCAACAACGCCGGCGGCTCGTCGTACATGGGGCCGTTCACCGACCTGCGCTTCAGCGGGTGGGAGAAGACGATGCGCCTGAACGTCGACTCGATCGTGCACCTGTCGCAGGTCGTGGGGCGACACATGGTCGAGTGCGGCAGCGGCTCGGTCATCAACGTCGCCTCCGTCGCCGGGCTCACCGCGACGCCGTCGCTGGCCGCCTACGGCGCGTCGAAGGCGGCCGTCATCAGCCTCACCAAGACGCTCGCGCTGGAGTGGGGCCCGGCCGGGGTGCGCGTCAACGCGCTGTGCCCGGGCTGGACCCGGACCGACCTGAACAAGGACCTCTGGGACAACGAGGAGCTGGCCGCGATGATGGTCGCGAACCAGGGCCTCAAGCGCTGGGCCGACGTCGAGGAGATGGTCGGCCCGACCGTCTTCCTGGCCAGCGAGGCCTCGTCGTACGTCACCGGCCAGACGCTGGTCGTCGACGGCGGACAGACGGCGGCCTGACGTGGCCGTCGTCGCGCTCGGCCACCGCGAGGCCGGCTCCGGCCTGCCCCTGCTGCTCCTGCACGCCTTCCCGCTGTCGTCGGCGATGTGGCTCGAGCAGCGCGAGCTGCTGTCCCCGCACTGCCGGGTCCTCACCCCGGACCAGCGCGGCTTCGGCGGGTCGCCGCTGGGCGACGACGCCCCGTCTTTGGGGGAGTGCGCCGACGATCTGCTGGCGCTGCTCGACCGGCTCGAGCTCGACCGGGTCGTGCTCGGCGGCCTGTCCATGGGCGGCTACGTCGCGATGGAGCTGCTGCGCCGCGCGCCCGAGCGGGTGTCCGCGCTGCTGCTCGCCGACACCAAGATGTCGGCCGACACTCCGGAGGGCAGGGCCGGCCGGCTGCGCACCGCCGAGGCCGTCGAGCAGGACGGCACCGCGGCGCTGGCCGAGACGATGCTGCCCGCGCTGCTCGGCCCGACCACGCTGGAGCAGCGCGCGGCCGTCGCCGGGCGGGTGCGAGGTCTGGTGACCGCCGCACCGGCTGCGGCCGTGGCCTGGGCCTCGCGCGCGATGGCCGAGCGGCCGGACGGCGCCGAGGTGCTGCGCGCGACCGATGTCCCGGCGCTCGTCGTCGTCGGCGACGAGGACTCCCTCTCCCCTGTCGCGCAGGCGCAGGAGATGGTCGACGTGCTGCCGCAGGCCCGTCTGGTCGTGCTGCCCGGCACCGGTCACCTCAGCGCCGTCGAGGACCCGGCGGCCTTCGCGGCCGCGGTCGTCCCCTTCCTCCAGGCGCTGCCGGGCTAGGACTGGTCCTGGCGCGGAGCGACGACCTCGTGGAGCACCAGCTGCACCGCGGCGGCGATCGGGATCGCGAGCAGGGCGCCGAGCACCCCTAGCAGCGAGCCGCCGATGAGCACAGCGACGACCGTTGCGGCGGGGGAGACGTCGACCGAGCGCTGCATGATCCGCGGGTAGACGAAGTAGTTCTCCACCTGCTGGTAGACGAGGAACCAGACCGCGACGACCACGGCCGCCTGCACCGAGGTGAACAGGGCGACACCGGTGATGAGGAAGGCGCCGATGGTCGCGCCGATGAGCGGGATGAGTCCGGTGAGGAAGACCACCATCGACAGCGCGATGGCGTAGTCCACGCTCAGGACCTGTAGCAGCAGGTAGGTGAGGCTGGCCGAGAGCCCGGCGATGGTGACCGCGCCGGCGACGTAACCGCCTACACGGGAGAGGATCTCGTCGGTGAGGAGCCCCACCCGCGCGCGCCGGGTGCGGGGAACCAGCCGGTAGGCGTTGGCCTTGATCGAGGGCAGGTTGGCAAGGAAGTAGAGCGTGACGATGAGCACCGTGAGGGTGCTGAAGAAGGCTCCGACGACGAAGCGGCCCAGGCCCAGCACGCCGCCGGCGGCGGTCACACCGATGCGCTCGGGGTCCTCGAGCGCCTGGCCCGCCCGTTCGAGCAGCCCGAAGCGCTCGTCGAGCGCTGCGATCCGCTCGTTGTCCTGCAGCTGTACGACGAAGTCGGGAGCCCGCTGCACGAGCTCCTGGACCTGCTCGACGATCGGCGGCACGACGGCGAAGCCGAAGCCGACGAAGAAGGTCAGCACCGCGACCAGCACCAGCCCGACGGCGAAGCCGCGCCGCATGCCCCGACGCTCCAGGCCCTCGACCGCGGGGTTGAGCCCGATGGCGAGGAAGGCGGCGGTGAGCAGCAGCACGAG
>JAJAYV010000399.1 GCA_026786045.1 Frankiaceae bacterium
ACGCTGCTGGTGGCGGCGTACGAGGAGGTCCGCAAGGACCGCGGCCCGGAGGTCTACCTGTGAAGGTGCTGGTGCTCAACGGGGTCAACCTCGGCCGGCTCGGCAGCCGCGAGCCGCTGGTCTACGGCAGCACCACCCACGACGAGCTCGCCGCGCTGTGCGTGCAGACCGGCAGCGAGGTCGGCCTCGACGTGGAGGTGAGGCAGACCGACGACGAGGCCGAGCTGGTCGGCTGGCTGCACGAGGCCGCCGATGCCGGTACCCCGGTCGTGCTGAACAGCGCGGCGTGGAGCCACTACTCCTACGCCCTGAGGGACGCGTGCGCGCAGCTCACCGCGCCCCTGGTCGAGGTGCACATCAGCCAGGTGCACGCGCGCGAGGAGTTCCGGCACGCGAGCGTCATCAGCGCCGTTGCGACCGCCACCATCACCGGCCTCGGCGTGGAGGGCTACCGCGCCGCGCTGCGCTACCTGTCTCCATCCACACAAAGCCCCTCGACGGGTTGATACCAGCGTGGTGTCATGGACGGTATGGCGATGACGCTGCGACTGACCGACGAGGAGACCGAGGCGCTGCGCAAGGCCGCCGAGGCTGAGAACGTGAGCATGCAGGAGTTCGCCCGCGCGGCGATCCGTGACCGGGCCGCACGCTGGGAGGCCGACCGGGACGCCTTTCTGTCTGACTTCGTAACGAAGAACAAGGGGCTGCTCGACCGGCTCGGCCAGTGAAGTACCTGAGCCTTGCCGATCTCATGGCCGCTGCCGCCTCTGCGCTCGACGCACCGGTTGCGGTCCGCGACTGGGGCCTGCTGGAGTCGGCTCTGGCGCGTCCGCGCACCTCGGTCTTCGGTGAGGACGCCTACGTCACGGTCTGGGACAAGGCCGCCGCCCTGCTGCACTCCCTCGTGCGCAACCACGCCCTGGTCGACGGCAACAAGCGCCTCGGCATCACGGCAGCCGCCTTGCTGCTGCACCGGAACGGGATCGAGCTGACCCTCGACGAGGACGAGACGTACGACCTCGTCATTGCGGTCGCGGAGGGCCGACTGGACGTCCCGGGGATCGCCGAGAGCCTTCACAGCTGGGGAGCCTGATACCGCTTACTCTCACCCCGCCGCGCGGCCCTGCACGGCGAGACGACCAGGAGGACCCTCGTGGCAGCTCTTCTCGACCTGACGGGCCGGTCCGCCGTCGTGACGGGGGCCGGCAGCGGCATCGGTGCGGCGATCGCTGCGCGCTTGGCCGAGGCCGGCGCCTCCGTCGTCCTCATCGACAAGGACGCCGACGCCGTGGCGCGGGGCGCCGACGCGACCGGCGGACGGGCCGTCGTGGTCGACCTCGCCGATGAGGACGCGGTGCGGGACCTGTGCGCACCGGGCGGACCGGTGGCCGGGGCAGACGTGCTCGTGAACAACGCCGGGCTGCAGCACGTCGCACCGCTTGAGGACTTCCCGCCTGAGCGCTTTGCGCTGATCCTGCGCGTGATGCTCCAGGTGCCGTTCGAGCTGGTACGTGCGGCGCTGCCGTCGATGTACGAGCGCGGCTGGGGTCGCGTGCTCAACGTGTCCTCCGTGCACGGCCTGCGGGCGTCGCCGCACAAGTCGGCCTACGTCGCGGCGAAGCACGGGCTCGAGGGCCTGTCGAAGGTGATCGCCCTGGAGGGCGGCGGCCGCGGCGTCACCTCCAACACGCTGTGCCCGGGCTACGTGCGCACCCCGCTGGTCGAGGGCCAGATAGCCGCGCAGGCAGCGGCGCACGGCATCCCCGAGGGCGAGGTCGTCGCAAAGGTGATGCTGACGAACTCAGCGGTCAAGCGCCTCATCGAGCCGGCCGAGGTTGCCGAGCTCGCGGCCTACCTGTGCACCGACGGCGCGTCGTACGCCAACGGATCGTCCTTCGTGCTGGACGGCGGGTGGACCGCTCGCTGAGCCGGGCGCGCCTGAGCGGTCAGTAGTCTGGCTCGCATGGCGACCACGAACGACCTCAAGAACGGCATGGTGCTCAGCCTGGACAACGGGCTGTGGGCGGTGAACGAGTTCCAGCACGTCAAGCCCGGCAAGGGCGGCGCGTTCGTGCGCACGACGCTGAAGAACGTGCTCACCGGCAAGGTCGTCGACAAGACCTTCAACGCCGGCACCAAGGTCGAGGTCGCCACCGTCGACAAGCGGACGATGACCTACCTCTACAAGGAGGGCACCGACTACGTCTTCATGGACCAGGACACCTTCGAGCAGCTCTACGTCCCCGAGCAGACGCTCGGCACGGTCAAGGACTACATCCTGGAGAACATGGAGGCGACCGTCGCGATGCACGAGGGTGCCGCGCTCTACGCCGAGCTGCCCGCCAGCGTCGAGCTCGTCGTCGCGCACACCGACCCGGGTCTGCAGGGCGACCGCTCCACCGGCGGTACCAAGCCCGCGACCCTCGAGACCGGCGCGGAGATCCAGGTCCCGCTCTTCCTCACCACCGGCGAGAAGATCAAGGTCGACACCCGCGACGGGCGCTACCTCGGTCGCGTGAACGACAAGTAATGGGCGCACGCAGCAAGGCGCGCAAGAGGGCCCTCGACGTCCTGTACGAAGCCGGTCAGCGCGAGGG
>JAJAYV010000400.1 GCA_026786045.1 Frankiaceae bacterium
GCGAAGGCCAGCGGGGCCGAGCGCGAGCCGGGGGCCAGCACCGCCTCGCGCACGCCTCCGCGCACGAGCTCGTCGACGAGCACGCGGGCCAGCGCCGTCGAGGGGTTCACCCGCTCAGTCTGCCGGGACGAGCTCCGCGCAGCGCGACAGTCGCTCGCGCCACCACCGCTGCCGGTCCGGCGGCGCGGCCCAGTGGGCGAGCCGGTCGGGGTCGGGTACGGCGTCGCGCAGGGCGATCGCGCCGCCGCGCCCGTCGAGGGAGTCGGTGACGACGTCGCCGGTCAGCAGGCTGGTCGTGGCCAGCCCGCAGGCGAACGGCAGGTCCGGCAGCGCGGCAGCCAGCGCGACCCCCGCACGGATGCCGACCGAGGTCTCCAGCGCGCTCGACACCACCACCGGCAGACCGCACTCCCGGGCGATCTCGAGCGCCGGGCGCACCCCGCCGAGCGGGGCGACCTTGAGCACCAGCACGTCCGCCGCCCCGAGCCGAGCCACCCGCAGCGGGTCCTCGGCCCGACGGACGCTCTCGTCGGCGGCGATGAGCACCTCGACCCCCGCCCGGGCCAGCGCCACCCGCAGCAGCGCGAGGTCCTCGACGTCGGCGCACGGCTGCTCGACGTACTCGAGGTCGAACGCCTCCAGCGCCGCGATCGCCCAGCGGGCGTCGGCGAGGGTCCAGGCACCGTTGGCGTCCACCCGCACGCGTCCCGTCGGGCCGAGCACCTCGCGCACGGCGGCCACCCGGTCGACGTCGTCGCGCAGCGCCTGGCCGGCCTGGGCGACCTTGACCTTCGCGGTGGTGCAGCCGGGGAAGCGCGCCAGCACGCCAGACACGTCCGCGGCGGCCACGGCCGGCACCGTCGCGTTGACCGGCACCGCGTCGCGCACCGCGGCCGGGACGTCGCCGCGCGCAGATTCCAGCGCGGCCGCGAGCCAGCGCGCCGCCTCGGCGTCGTCGTACTCGGGGAAGGGCGAGAACTCGCCCCACCCGCCGGGGCCGCGCAGCAGCAGGGCCTCGCGCACATCGATGCCGCGGAAGCGCAGGTGCATCGGGATGGAGACGACGTGGACCTCGGCGAGGTCGAGCAAGCCGTCCCCCTCTACTGTCGGCGCGTGGACGCCACTGTGTCAGAGCTGTTCGACGCCGCTGCCTGGCGCGAGGTCCCGGGCTTCGACTTCCAGGACATCACCTACCACCGGCACACCGCCGAGGGCCGCGACGGCATGGTCGTGCGGATCGCCTTCGACCGTCCGGAGGTGCGCAACGCCTTCCGCCCCGGCACCGTCGACGAGCTCTACCGCGCGCTCGACCACGCCCGGATGTCGCCCGACGTCGGCTGCGTCCTGCTCACCGGCAACGGCCCGTCGCCCAAGGACGGCGGCTGGGCGTTCTGCTCCGGCGGCGACCAGCGCATCCGCGGCCGCTCGGGCTACCAGTACGCCGCCGGCGACACCGCCGAGACCGTCGACCCGGCGCGCGCGGGGCGGCTGCACATCCTCGAGGTGCAGCGGCTCATCCGCACCATGCCCAAGGTCGTCATCTGCGTGGTCCCCGGCTGGGCTGCCGGCGGCGGCCACAGCCTGCACGTCGTCTGCGACCTGACCCTGGCCAGCGCCGAGCACGCCCGCTTCAAGCAGACCGACGCCGACGTCGGCAGCTTCGACGGCGGCTACGGCAGCGCCGGGCTCACCCGGCAGGTCGGCCAGAAGCTCGCCCGCGAGATCTTCTTCCTCGGCCGCGACTACACCGCCGAGCAGATGCACCGCATGGGTGCGGTCAACGAGGTCGTCCCGCACGCCGACCTGGAGAAGGTCGCCGTCGAGTGGGCGCAGACGATCTGCCGGAAGTCCCCGACCGCCCAGCGGATGCTGAAGTTCGCCTTCAACGCCGTGGACGACGGCATGGTCGGCCAGCAGGTCTTCGCCGGCGAGGCGACCCGGCTGGCGTACATGACCGACGAAGCGGTCGAGGGCCGCGACGCCTTCCTGGAGAAGCGCGACCCCGACTGGACGCCCTACCCGTACTACTTCTAGTGCGCCGGTCCTAGTGCGGAGGTCCTAGTGCGCCCGCTGCTCGCGGCGCCCGCCACGGTCGAGCGGCTCGCGGCCGCGCTCGACGGCACCGGCCCCGCGCTGCTCCCGACGACCGAGCCGCGGGTGCTGGCGGCGCTGCGCCCGGACGAGCCCCTGGAGTCCGACGACATCGCGGTGGTCGTGCCCACCTCCGGGTCGACGGGCGAGCCGAAGGGCGCGCTGCTGACCGCGGACAACCTGCGCGCGTCCGCGGCGGCGACCGCGGCCGTCGTCGGCGAGGGGCAGTGGCTGCTGGCCCTCCCCTCCACCCACGTCGGCGGGCTGCAGATCCTGGTCCGCTCGCTTCTCGCCGGCACCTCGCCGGTCGTGCTCGACGGCCCGACGACGGTCGAGGCCTTCGAGGCGGCGACGGCCCGGCTCACCGGCCCGCGCCGGCTGGTCTCACTTGTTCCGACCCAGCTGCGAAGGCTGCTGACGAGCCCGGCCCTGCTGTCCTACGACGCTGTGCTGCTCGGCGGCGCCGCCGCCCCGCCGGCGCTGCTCGCCGCGGCCCGTGCGGCCGGCGTGCACGTCGTGACGACGTACGGCATGAGCGAGACCAGCGGCGGCTGCGTCTACGACGGCCGGCCGCTGCCCGGGGTGACGGTCGCGGTGCGGGAGCGGATCCGGCTGTCCGGGCCGGTCGTCGCGCGCGGCTACCGGCTGCGCCCCGATCTCACCGCCGCGGCCTTCGACGGCGACACCTTCACCAGCGCCGACGTCGGCCACTGGGACGGCGACCGGCTCGTGGTCCTCGGCCGGGCCGACGACGTGGTGGTCACCGGTGGGGAGAAGGTCGCGCCGGCTGCCGTGGAGGCGGTGCTGGCCGAGCACCCGGCCGTCGCGGACGCCGCCGTCGTCGGCGTGCCCGATGACGAGTGGGGCGCGCGCGTCGTGGCCGTCGTGGTCCTGCGGCCGGGGGCC
>JAJAYV010000401.1 GCA_026786045.1 Frankiaceae bacterium
CATGGGATCCGGTCGATCGTGTGCCAGGCGCTGGGCGGGCTGGCCGAGGACGACCCGCGGCTGACGGCGCTGCTGAGCGAGCTGGCCGGCATCGTCGGGCGGCCGGTGACCCAGCTGGCCCGGTTGGAGGCCGGCTTCGTGCTGCTGGCCCAGCAGCTGGAGCCGCACCTGCTGCCCGGTGCGCTCGGCCAGCTGGTCGATGCGCTGCTGCCCGACGAGCTGGAGCAGCGCGCGCAGGACGGCCACGCCAACCGCGGGTTCGGCCTGCAGCTGAAGGACGACGGCTCCGGCTGGGTGATCACCGACCGGGACCTGGACCTGGAGTGCGGCGAGCTCCTGCAGGCCGTCCTGGCCGCTGAGCTCGCGGTCGACCCGGACAGCCCGGCCGACACCGAGGCGTTCGAGCAGCTCCGCGCTGAGGGGTGGCAGGACGGCGACCCACTTCCCGACAGCGAGCTGCTGGGCCCGCGGTCGCTGCGGCAGAAGCGGCACGACGCGCTCAAGAACGGCCTGCGTCGCTACCTCAACTCCGGGATCGCCGGGCTGCGGGACAAGGTCGCCCCGCACCTTGCCGTGACCGTCGGGATCGACCTGCTCCAGGCCGACCCCGGCGCCCTCCCGGCCGTCTCGACCACGACCGGAGCCCGGCTGCCGGCCAGCCTGGTCCGCCGGTGGGCGTGCGACGGCGCGCTCGGCCGGTTCGTCCTCGGCCTCGGCGGGCGGGTGATCGAGACGAGCCACACCGAACGGACCCTGAAACCGCACGAACGCCGGATCAAGAAGATCGAGACCGGCAACCGGTGTCAGATCGCGGGCTGCCGCTGCGGACCCGGCAGCGGCGCAACCAGTCGCCTCGTCCCGCACCACCCGGACGCCTACGCCCGATCCGGAACCACCAGCCTGAGCGACACCGTCTGGATCTGCGAGCGGCACCACCACGATCTGCACACCGGCAAGAAGGCCCTGCGCCTCAGGGACGGACGGTGGCTCGACGAGCACGGCTGGATCGACGGAGCCGCCCGATGAGCTGCCGGTGGGCCGGTCTCGCCTCGCCTCACCATGACGCGCAGTCACCCGAGGTCGGCGTCCACCATCCGCCCGACCAGCTCGGCGAAGTCGACCTGCGGCTCCCAGCCGAGGACCTCGCGCGCCTTCGACGCGTCGCCGGCCAGCTCGACCGCGTCGACAGGTCGGACGAACTGCGGATCGACGCGGACGTAGTGCTGCCAGTCGTCGATGCCGACCCGGGCGAAGGCGGCCTCGACGAAGTCGGCCACGGTCCGGGCCTCGCCGGTGCCGATGACCCAGTCGTCCGCCTCGTCGTGCCGGGCGATGCGGACCAGTGCGTCGACGTACTCCGGGGCCCAGCCCCAGTCGCGGCGGGCGTCGAGGTTGCCGAGGACCAGCTCGGTCGCCTCGCCGCGAGAGATCGCCGCCACGGTCGAGGTGATCTTGCGGGTGACGAAGGTCGTCGGCCGGCGCGGCGACTCGTGGTTGTAGAGGACGGCGTTGCTGGCGTGCATCCCGCGCCCGCGGAAGACCTGCACCAGGTGGTGCGCGAACGCCTTCGAGGCGCCGTACGGCGAGCGCGGCGACAGCGGCGTCGCCTCGTCCTGCGGCGCCGAGACCGCCCCGGCGAAGACCTCCGCCGACGACGCCTGCACCAGCCGGACCGGCTCGCCGAGCGACCAGCAGGCGTCGAGCAGCCGCGCGACGACGACGCCGTTGAGCTCGGCGGCGAGCACCGGCTCCTGCCACGACAACGCGACCGAGGTGAGTCCGACCAGGTTGAAGACCTCGGAGGGCGCCACCGCGGTGACGGCCGCGCCGAGCTCGTCGCCTGCGAGCACGTCGACCTCGTGCAGCACGCACCCGTCCAGGTGCGCCGGCGCCGTCTCGCCGTGCCGGACCAGCCCGTGCACCTCGACGCCGTCGGCGAGCAGCTGCTCGGCGAGGTAGCCGCCGTCCTGACCGGTGACGCCGGTGATCAGCGCCCGCCGGGTCACGCGTTCAGCCGCCGCTGCTCCGCGACGTCGCTGTCGACCATCATCTGGACCAGGCCGACGAAGTCGACCTCGGGCTCCCAGCCCAGCGCCTTGCGGGCCTTGGCGGCGTCGCCGACGAGCAGGTCGACCTCGGCCGGCCGGAAGAACGCCGGGTCCTGGTAGACGCGGGAGTCCCAGTCCTCGATCCCGACGTGCCGGAAGGCCACGTCGAGCAGCTCGCGGATCGAGTGCGTCTCACCGGTGGAGATGACGTAGTCGTCGGCGGTGTCCTGCTGCAGCATCAGCCACATCGCCTTGACGTAGTCACCGGCGAAGCCCCAGTCGCGCTTGGCGTCCAGGTTGCCGAGCGCGACCTGGTCCTGCAGACCGAGGCTGATCCGCGCGACGGCCTGGGTGACCTTGCGGGTGACGAACTCCGGCCCGCGCCGGGGGCTCTCGTGGTTGAACAGGATCCCCGAGCTGGCGTGCATCCCGTAGGACTCGCGGTAGTTGATCGTCATGTAGTGGCCGAAGACCTTCGCCACGCCGTACGGCGAGCGGGGCCACAGCAGGGTCTCCTCTGTCTGCGGGACCTGCTGCACCTTGCCGAACATCTCGCTGCTGGACGCCTGGTAGAAGCGCACCTTGCTCAGGTCCTCGCCGCAGTGCAGCCGGGTGGCCTCGAGCATGTTGAGCACGCCCATGCCGGTGACGTCGCTGGTCAGGTGGGCGTTGTCCCAGGAGTACGCCACGAAGCTGATCGCGCCGAGGTTGTAGACCTCGTCGGGCTGGGCGCCTGTGAACGCGCGCATCAGGCTCGACAGGTCCAGCAGGTCGCCGGTGAGCACCTTCACGTCGGGCAGCAGCTCGCGCAGCAGCGGCAGCTTGGGGTTGTTCTGCCCGCGGACCAGGCCCGAGACCTCGTAGCCCTTGGTGAGCAGCAGCTCAGCCAGGTACAGGCCGTCCTGCCCGGTGATGCCGGTGATCAGTGCGCGCTTCATCCCGACAGCCTCCCAGCCCGGCGGCGCGGCGCCGACGAGGGGTCACCTGCGCCCAGGGGCAGGACCATCCGTTCGAGTTATCCAGTCAGCGGTGCGCGCGGCCGACCCCCACAGGGTCCAGCCCCCTGATCGCCAGGACCAGCCGTGACCGCCACTCGTCGTACCGCCGCCCTCGTCGTCCTGCTCCTGCTGGGCGCGCTGACCGTGCCGGCGACGGCCCAGGCGGTGCAGCCCGAGGCGACGTCGCGGGTCCTGCTCCAGCTCGACACCGCCTTCACCCCGCCCGGCCTGCTGTCGGCCGCCGGCCGCAGCGTCCAGGCCGAGCGCCTGGCGACCGCCCGCAGCACCGCGCTCACCCGCGTCGGCGCAGCCGGCGCCCGGGCGC
>JAJAYV010000402.1 GCA_026786045.1 Frankiaceae bacterium
CTACAACTCCCGCCATTCTTGTGGGATGATCAAGAAACAGCCGGCAACGCCACGCGGCGAAAGACACCGGTCACCTAGAGCTGGACGACGTGGCCGGTGCGCGGGCCGCTGCTGCCGCCGAGCACCTCGAGGTAGGCGGCCTGCAGCGCTTGCGGTCCCTCGCCGACGGCGATGTCGACCCAGCCTTCGACCACCGGCGCGAACGACGACCACGCCGCGCCGAAGCGCTTGTCGAGCCCCTCGCGGCCCCAGTCCTCGGTCCGCTGCCGCATCCGGTCCGGGGCGAAGAACATCGTCGGGCGCGCGCCCTCGAGACGGCCGGCCGGCGCGCTGTCCTGGTGCGTGACGCCGACGACGAGGTCGAGCACGAGCGACTCGCCGAGGTGCGCGTGCAGCGCCTGGCGCAGCGGCGTGCTGCCGGCGACGTCGACGTACGCCGTCGGGACCTGCGCGAGCTCGGCGACTGCGTCATAGGCGAGCACCCGGTCGTAGCAGCCGAGCGACTCGGTGAAGGCGACGTTGCCCGGCGAGGTGAGCCCGACGACCTCGCGGCCGGCCTGCCGCAGCAGGAAGGCGGCGCCGTACGACGTCTTGCTCGACGCCGAGCTGAGCACCAGGACGCCGTCGGTGTCCTCCAGCCGGTCCGCGAGCATGAAAGAGGTGAAGAACAGCGGGCGGAACAGCACCTGCAGGTCCTCGCGCTCGGCCTCGTAGGCCGCGTCGCCGGTCGTCAGCGCGTAGGCGTTGTAGGGCGAGGGCAGCGAGGTGCGGTGCGGCGTCGCGTCGCGGAAGCCGCGCGCGTCGGCCCGCTCCGGCCGCACGACGAGGTGCGAGGCGGTCGGCAGGTAGCCGTAGATGCGCTGCCCCACCTCGACGCCCTCGGCCTTTGACGCCACGACCTCGGCGAAGCCCCAGAGCGGCACGCGCCCCTGGTCGGGCTCGGTCGCCGGGAAGAAGTCCCAGTAGCGGAACGACTCGCCGAGCAGCGCGTAGGTGATGTTGTTGGCGGTCATCCCGACCCGGTCGACGCGCAGCACCGCCTCGCCGTCGCCGGGCTCGGGTACGTCGTGCTCGTGCAGCACCGTCGCGGACAGGTCGCTCTTGGAGACCTCGAGGGCCCAGGCGTTCGTCATGGCGCGACGGTAGGCCCTCCCGCTGGGCACCCCTACGACCGGGACGTGCACGACGAACGACGGCCCGGCGCCTCCCAGGGGAGGGGCCGGGCCGTCGGGTCGTACGAGGTGCGACTACTGCTGCGTGGCCTGCTCGGCCTCGGCAGCGGCGTGCTCGCCAGCGGTCTCGCCGTTGATCCACGCCTCGAGCGCGGGGCCCGCGATGTCGTCGCGGACCTGCTTGGGCGGGGACTTCATGAAGTACGTCGACGCCGGGTGCACCGGGCCGCCCTCGCCGCGGTCAGCGGCGATCTTCGCGCAGCGCAGCGCGTCGATGATGACGCCGGCGCTGTTGGGCGAGTCCCACACCTCGAGCTTGTACTCGAGGTTCAGCGGGACGTCGCCGAAGGCGCGGCCCTCGAGGCGGACGTAGGCCCACTTGCGGTCATCGAGCCACTGGACGTAGTCCGACGGGCCGATGTGCACGTTGCGCGCGCCCATGTCGTGCTCCATGTTGGAGGTCACGGCCTGGGTCTTGCTGATCTTCTTGGACTCCAGGCGGTCGCGCTCGAGCATGTTCTTGAAGTCCATGTTGCCGCCGACGTTGAGCTGGTAGGTGCGGTCCAGGATGACGCCGCGGTCCTCGAACAGCTTGGCCATGACGCGGTGCGTGATCGTCGCGCCGACCTGGCTCTTGATGTCGTCGCCGACGATCGGGACCCCGGCGGCGCGGAACTTCTCGGCCCACTCGGGGGTGCCGGCGATGAACACCGGCAGCGCGTTCACGAACGCCACCTTGGCGTCGATGGCGCACTGCGCGTAGAACTTCGCGGCCTGCTCCGACCCGACCGGCAGGTAGCAGATCAGGACGTCGACCTTGGCGTCCTTGAGCGCCTGTACGACGTCGACGGCGGGCGCGTCGGACTCCTCGATGGTCTCGCGGTAGTACTTGCCGAGGCCGTCGAGTGTGTTGCCCTTCTGGACGGTCACGTCCATCGGGGGCACGTCGGCGATCTTGATGGTGTTGTTCTCGGAGGCGAGGATCGCTTCGGACAGGTCGAAGCCGACCTTCTTGGCGTCGACGTCGAACGCCGCGACGAACTCGATGTCGCGGACGTGGTAGCCGCCGAGCTCGACGTGCATGAGGCCGGGGACGCGGGCCGACGGGTCGGCGTCGCGGTAGTACTCGACGCCCTGGACGAGTGACGCGGCGCAGTTGCCGACGCCGACGATGGCGACACGGACGGAACCCATCAGGGCGCTCCTCTTCCTGTTGTGGGGTGTGTGGACGGATCGGTCTGGGGGGTGGCGGAGCGGCGCTCGGTCTCGATGAGCTCGGTGAGCCAGCGGACCTCGCGCTCCACCGACTCCAGCCCGTGCTCCTGCAGCTGGAGGGTGTAGCGGTCGAGTCGCGATCGCGTGCGGGCCAGAGACGCTCGGACGCCCTCGCGCCGCTCCTCGAGCCGGGTGCGCCGGCCCTCGAGGATGCGCACGCGCACCTCGGGGGCGGTCTGGCCGAAGAAGGCGAAGTGGACGCCGAAGGTCTCGTCCTCCCACGCCGACGGCCCGGCCTCGGCCAGGAGCTCGGCGAGCCGCTCCTTGCCCTCGGCGGTCAGCTTGTAGACCACCTTGCCGCGCCGCCCGGTGAGAGGCGGCGCGCCGGCCACGACGTCCGCGTTGCCCTCGTCCTCGGCGATCCACCCGGCGTCCCTCATGCGACGCAGGGTCGGGTACAGCGAGCCGTAGGAGAACGCGCGGAACGTGCCGAGCGTGGCCTTGAGCCGCTGGCGCAGCTCGTAGCCGTGCAGGGGGGACTCGTGGAGCAGTCCCAGGACGGCGAGCTCGAGCACGACGTCCCCTTCCACTGCTGATGCGTTTCACTGCTGGTGCGATGTATCGGTGCGATACATCGCAATGCACGAACAGTACGTCCGCGCCGGCCGCTGTGCAAGCGGGACGAGGACGTGTCGTGGACGACAGGTGGACAGCAGGTGACGCGCGACGCCCCGCGACCCTTCCACCGGGGCTGGGACGGCATCGGCTGAACGCGGGGAGTGACCAGCGGCTCACACGGGCCGCACGTCCCGTGCGCGACCATGGCTGCATGGGACGACTGTCGAACGTGCGCTGGGGCCGGCTGCTGCTGCTGGGCGGACTGGGCTCGGTGCTGGGGTTCCTGCTGCTCACGGGCGTCGGCTACGCCGTCACCGACGTGCCGGAGCCGAACGAGAGCGCGACGGCCACAGCCACCCGCATCCTCTACAGCGACCGGTCCGAGATGGGCCGGGTCGGCGAGCAGAACCGCATCCCCGTGCGGCTCGACGCGGTGCCGGACGACGTGCAGCGCGCGGTGCTCGCCGCGGAGGACCGCAACCACTACACCGATCCGGGCATCAACCCGCGCGGCATCGCCCGCGCGCTGTTCGCCAACGTGCGCGGTGGCGGCGTCGAGCAGGGCGGCTCGAGCATCACCCAGCAGTACGCCAAGAACGCCTTCCTCACCCAGGACCGCACCTTCAGGCGGA
>JAJAYV010000403.1 GCA_026786045.1 Frankiaceae bacterium
CGCTGCCGTGGTCGGCGGTGTCGTCCTGATCGGCAACGACGACAGCGACGCGACGACGGCTTCGGGCGCGCCGTTCGGCATGGCTCACGTGCACGGCCTCGGGATCGACCCGCAGGACGGGGCGCTGCTCGCCGGGACGCACTACGGCGCCTTCCGCGTCGACGGGGACGGCAGCGTCGAGCAGGTCGGTCCTACGCAGGACTTCATGGGCTTCACGGTCGCCGGCGCCGACCGCTACCTCGCCAGTGGCCATCCCGGGGCTGACCAAGCGGATGCGCCGCCCAACCTCGGCTTGATCGAGAGCATCGACGGCGGCGGGAGCTGGAGCAGCCTCAGTCTGCTGGGCGAGGCCGACTTCCACACGCTCGAGGCTCGGCACGACCGGGTGTACGGCCACGCCGGCGGGCGACTGATGGTGTCGCAGGACAAGAAGACGTGGGACGAGCGCGCCAGCATCGCGATCGCTGACCTCGCCGTCAGCCCCGACGATCCGGACACGGTCATCGCCACCACCGAGCAGGGACTGGCCCTCAGCGTCGACGGCGGCAACACCTTCAGCGGCGTCCCGAACGCACCGGTGATGGTGCTGATCACCTGGACGGACGAAGGAGTGATCGTCGGCGTCGACCCGCAGGGTGCCGTGCACGTCAGCGGCGACCGCGGCAACAGCTGGCAGCGGCGCGGGACGGCGGGAGATCAGCCCGCCGCACTGACCGCGACGGCCGAGGTGGTGTACATCGCGACCGCTGACGGTCGGATCGTGGAGTCCACCGATGGTGGGAGGACGTTCGACGTGCGTTATCAGGAGGCGCGGTAGCACCACGCCTCCGTGGATCGTGGTGGCCCTGGGCACCGCGCGTCACCCGACGACGGCGAGAACGGCCCCGGCGCCCAGTCCGAGGACGAGCGAGGCGACGGCGGCGATGACCGCGCTGGCCTGCGCGATCGGTCGTACGCGCGGCTCCGCCGCCTGGGCTGCGCCCTCGCGGGCGAACACCGGCGCCAGCCAGCGCAGGTAGTAGAACAGGCTCGCCACGGTGTTGACCGCGGCGATGACGACGAGCCAGCCGAGCCCGCCGTCGAGGGCGGCGGCGAAGACGGTGAGCTTGCCGACGAAGACGCCGGTCGGCGGTGTGCCGACCAGGCCCAGCAGCAGGACCAGCAGGGACAGCGCGAGGACCGGCCGGGCGGCGGCGAGGTTGCGGTAGTCCGCGAGCCGGCGGGCCTGCGGGAGCGCGGCGGTCACGGCGAAGGCGCCGAGGTTGGTGACGGCGTAGGCGGCCAGGTAGAGCGCGAGCGAGGGTAGGGCGAGGTCGGTGCGCCCGGCGACGGCGACAGCCATCAGCAGGTAGCCGGCCTGGCTGACCGTCGACCAGCCGAGCAGCCGGCGCACCGACTCCTGACCGAAGGCGGCGAGGTTGCCGAGCGTCATGGTCAGCGCAGCCAGCACCGCAAGCAGCAGCGGCCAGTCGACGACGTCGCTCGGCACGGCGTCGAGCACCCGGTAGGCCGCGAGCAGCCCACCGACCTTCGGCACCGTGGTGAGCAGCGCTGCGGCGCCGGGCCGCGCCGCCTCGGCCACGTCAGGGACCCAGAAGTGCCCGGGCACGAAGCCGCCCTTGAAGGCCAGCCCGGCGAGCAGCGCGACCACGCCGACGGCGACGACGGGCCGCTGCTGCGGGTCGAGGTCGGTGAGCAGGGCGTAGCCGGTGCCGCCGGCAGCGCCGAACAGCAGCGTGATGCCCAGCAGCATCGCGATGCCGAGGAAAGCGCCGAGCAGGTAGGTCTTCAGGGCGGCCTCGGTCCCGCGGCGGTCGCGGGCCGCGCCGGCCAGGGCGTACAGGGGAACGCTGGCGAGCAGGTAGGCGACGGCCAGGACGATCAGGTCGTTGCTGGCGCCCAGCACCTGGGTGCCGAGCACGGCCAGCAGCAGCAGGACGTACTGCTCGCTCTCGCGCTGGTCGCCGTGCACGTCCTCGGCCAGGATCCCGAGCACGAGCAGCCCGGACAGCGCCCCGACGAGCCGGGCCGTCCCGGTGATCGGGTCGACGGCGAAGGTGTCGTCGAAGACGAGCCGGTCGGCGCCGGCGAGCGCGACGGCCGCGGCGACCGCCGAGGCGACGAGCAGCCCGGCGGTGACCAGGCGGGCGACCCACTGCCGCTGCCGGGGCAGGAAGCTGCCCAGCAGCAGCACTGCGGCCGCGCCGAGCAGCAGGATCAGCTCGGGCAGGAGCGCGACCGGGTCCTCGTTCACTCCGGCGTCACCGGCTGACGAGCTCGACGACGACCCGCGCGCTCGGCTCGATCAGGTCGAGCATCGGGCGGGGCAGCACGCCCAGCAGCAGCGCCAGGCCGAGCAGCGGGACGATCCCGGCGAGCTCGCTGGGCCGCAGGTCGCTCACGCGTGCGGACAGCCGCCCCGGCTCGCCGAGCAGCAGCCGGTTGATCGCCACCAGGAACAGCCCGGCGGTGACGAGCAGGCCGAGCAGCGCGACGATGATACCCACGGGCGCCGAGCCGAGCGAGCCGGCCAGCACCTGGAACTCGGCGATGAAGCCGGTGAAGCCGGGCAGGCCGAGGCTGGCGAAGGCGCCCACGGCGAACAGTCCGGCGAACCGCGGCGCCGAGCTGAACAGCCCGCCGTAGGAGCCGAGGTCGTAGCTCTCGGCGCGGTCCTGCAGCACGCCGGCAAGGAGGAACAGCGCGGCGGTGATGAAGCCGTGGCTGACCATCTGCGTGACCGCGCCGGTGACGGCGACGGTGCGGGCTTCGGTGTCGGTGCCGCCGAGCATCCCGGCTGCGCCGAGTGCCAGCAGGACGTAGCCCATGTGCGCCACCGAGGTGTAGGCGATCATCCGCTTGAGGTCGGTCTGCGCGAGCGCGACGAGCGCGCCGTACAGCACGCCGACCGCGCCCACGACGACGGCGACGACCGCCCAGGTGCGCCAGGCGTCGGGCAGCATCGGCAGCGCGATGCGGACGAAGCCGTAGGTGCCCATCTTGAGCAGCACCCCGGCCAGGATCGCCGAGCCGACCGC
>JAJAYV010000404.1 GCA_026786045.1 Frankiaceae bacterium
CCGATCGCGACGTGCGCGGTCGTGCCCGGCAGCGTCCCGATCTCCTCGGCGGGCGGCGTCACGAGCAGCCCGTCCTTGACCCAGACCACCGTCGACGTCGGCGCCTCGAGCACCTCGCCGTCGCTGCTCGTCCAGATCGCGTCCTGCGCGCCCTCGGCCTCGGCCTGGCGCAGGCTGGCCATGTTCACGGCGTACGAGGTGCTCTTCACCCCGCCGAGCAGCCAGGTCGCGTGTGCCCGCAGCTCAGCGGGCACGCCGAGGGTCAGCGTGACGGCGGTGACGCCCTGCTCCCGGCCGCGCACGGTCTCGGCCGGGATCGGACTCGCCAGTGCGAAGCCGACCGGTGCGCCGCCCACCGGCCCCTTGCTGCAGGTGAGCCGGAGCATCCCGTCGCTGCCGTCGTACGCCCCGGTCGCGACAGCAGCCAGCTCGGCCCAGCCGGGCGGCAGGTCGATGCCGACCCGCTCGGCCGAGCGGGCCAGCCGGGCCAGGTGCAGGTCGAGGAACGCCGGCCGCCCGTCGGCGATCCGCAGCGTCTCGAACACCGACTCGCCGCGGGCCACGCCCAGGTCGTCGGCGCGCAGCACCGGGGTCGTCGGGTCCACCAGGCGGGGCGGGGAGTCGAGCAGCGCGAGCACGGTCTTGGTCACCCCGCGGAGGCTAGTGTCCGGTCATGGGACGGGAGGGCAGGGTCGACCGCGACTGGCACTCCGAGCTGCGCGCCCGGGGCTACCGGCTGACCCCGCAGCGGCAGCTGGTCCTCGAGGCCGTCGGCCGGCGGGGGCACGCCACCCCGGAGGAGATCGCGACGACGGTCCGCGAGACCGCCTCGGGGGTCAACATCTCGACGGTCTACCGGACCCTCGAGCTGCTCGAAGAGCTCGGCCTGGTCCAGCACACCCACCTCGGGCACGGCGCACCGACGTACTCGGTCGCCAGCGACCACGAGCACGTGCACCTGGTCTGCCGCGTCTGCGGCGGCATCGACGAGGCGCCGCCGGAGGTGGCCCGGCCGATCGTCGAGGAGCTGGCCGCGACCCGCGGCTTCCAGGTCGACGTGGGGCACTTCGCCGTCTTCGGCCGCTGCCGCGGCTGCGCCGAGGCCGCCGGCTGAGCCGCCCGGCCGGGTGAACCTGCCGCACTCGCTGTACGCGTGCCCGGGCGATGCGGGGAATCCCGCCCGTGCCGAGCGGCTTCGCCTAGGTGTGAGCAGTCCGTTGCTGTCCCGTCCTGGAGCTGTCGCCGCCGACCCGCCCGACACCGGGGTCGCGGCGCACTACGGCGCCCCGTACGCCGAGCAGCGCGCGCTCGAGCGGGGCGCCGCGCTGGTCGACCTGTCGCACCGCGGCGTGGTGCGCGTCGCCGGGCCGGACCGGCTGTCGTGGCTGCACAGCCTGGTCAGCCAGCACGTCGCGTCGCTCGCGCCCGGTCAGCCGGTCCAGGCACTGGTGCTGTCGCCGAAGGGCCACGTCGAGCACGACCTGCACCTGGTCGACGACGGCGAGGTCGTCCTCGCACACGTCGAGCCGGGCACCGCCGCCGCGCTCGTCGACTTCCTGGACCGGATGCGCTTCATGCTGCGGGTCGAGGTCGCCGACGTGACGTCGGCGTACGCCGTCGTGGCCGACCCGGCGATGCGTCTGGTGCCTCGGGAGGAGCTGGCGTCGTTCGAGGGGCCGGTGGCCGGCGTGCAGGCGCACGAGGCGCTGCGGGTCGCGGCGCGCGTGCCGCGGCTGGGCCTCGACACCGACCACCGGACGATCCCGCACGAGGTCGGGTGGCTCGCGAGCGCGGTGCACCTGGACAAGGGCTGCTACCGCGGGCAGGAGACGGTCGCGCGGGTGCACAACCTCGGACGGCCGCCGCGCCGGCTGGTGCTGCTGCACCTGGACGGCTCCGACAGCGAGCTCCCCACGACCGGCGACGCAGTGCAGCTCGACGGCCGCGACGTGGGGCGCGTTGGTAC
This sequence comes from Frankiaceae bacterium, assembly GCA_026786045.1. Taxonomy (GTDB): domain Bacteria; phylum Actinomycetota; class Actinomycetes; order Mycobacteriales; family SCTD01; genus SCTD01. The sequence continues at coordinate 1,967 of JAJAYV010000404.1, forward strand.
CGCCGTGCGGCACCACGAGCTCGGCCCGGTCGCGCTCGCGCTGGTCAAGCGGAACGTCCCTGACGACGCCGAGCTGGCTGCCGGCGGCGTCGCCGCGCGGATCGACCCCGAACCGGCCGTCGAGGCGCCGCTGTCGCCGGCGCGCCCGGCGGCCGCCGCGCGCGAACGGCTGATGCGCTTCCGCTGAGCGTCGCGGGCTTGCGTCCGCTGTGGTGTGCGGGGTCGTCGTCCGGTGGAGCGGACGTCCTGCGTGGGCCGCTGTCGCCCCCCGCGATCTTCGACCTGTGCCCCCTCGTCCCGGCGTGTCTAGGGGCGCGAGTCGAAGATCGAGAGAGCAGCGTCGCGGTCTAGCCGCGGCCGAACAGGCCCTTGCGCTTCTTGGCGGGGGTCATGGTCACCGGGCGGGGGGCCGTCGGCCGGGTCACCGGCGGCGGCGGCGCGTCGTCGTCCAGCCCGAGTGAGCTGAGCTCGCGCAGCAGCGACGCCGTGTCGGTGTCGTGCCCGAAGGTCGCGGCCGGCGCGTAGGCCTTGAGCTCCTCCGGCTCAGCCGCAGCCGCAGCCGGAGCGACCGCGGCCACCGGCGCCGGGGTGGGCACGGCGTACGACGCTGAGGCGCTCAGCTCTGCGAACGCAGCGGCGTGCGTCTCCGGGTCGAACCCGCCGCCGTGCCGGTCGTCGTCCTGGTCTGAGCCGAGGTCGGCGGTGAGCGCGGCGAACTCAGCGGCGGCGGCAGCCTCCTGCTCGCGGCGGGCCGCGACATCCTGGGCCAGGCGTGCCTGCTCGGCAGCGTGGTGCTCCTGCTCGAGCCGCAGCTCCTCCGCGACGCGAGCGCGCTCAGCCGCGTCGTTGTCCGCGGCGAGACGTGCCTGCTCAGCGGCTTCTGCGGCCTGGCGCTGCTCCTCGGCGATGCGGGCGGCTTCGGCTTCGGCGGCGAGCCGGGCCTCTTCTGCGAGTCGGGCTTCTTCGGCGGCGGCCGCTTCCGCGGAAGCGCGGGCTTCTTCGGCTAGACGGGCTTCTTCTGCGAGCCGGGCTTCCTCGGCGAGGCGTGCCTGCTCGGCGGCTTCTGCGGCCTGGCGCTGCTCTTTGGCGATGCGGGCGGCTTCGGCTTCGGCGGCGAGCCGGGCCTCTTCTGCGAGCCGGGCTTCCTCGGCGAGTCGGGCTTCTTCGGCGGCGGCCGCTTCCGCGGAAGCACGGGCCTCTTCTGCGTGGCGTGCTTCTGCGGCCAGGCGTGCTTCTTCTGCGAGGTGTGCTTGCTCAGCGGCTTCTGCGGCCTGGCGCTGCTCTTCGGCGATGCGGGCGGCCTCGGCCTCAGCTGCGAGGCGGGCCGCCTCCGCGAGCCGGGCTTCTTCGGCTAGGCGTGCCTCATCGGCGAGTCGGGGGGGGGGGGGGCGCCGGTGCCGCCCCCGGCCCCGGCGGCCGGGCCCGCACGGCGCCCCC
>JAJAYV010000405.1 GCA_026786045.1 Frankiaceae bacterium
CGCCGACCCCGGCGCTCACCGTGACGGTGACGCCGCTGCGCTGGTCGCTGCCCGGCCTCGACGCCACCGAGCGCGGGCTCGGCATCGCCGTGAAGGTCGGCCCGGTGCGGCTCGAGGTCGCGCTCTGACGCTCGTGCGCTAGCTCGCCCGTACCGCCGCGAGCGCCTCCGGCAGCGTAAACGCCCCGGCGTAGAGCGCCTTTCCGACGATCGCGCCCTCGACGCCGGAGGGCACGAGGGTGGCCAGCACGCGCAGGTCGTCGAGCGATGACACTCCCCCGCTGGCGACGACCGGCCGGTCGGTGGCGGCGCAGACCTGCTGGAGCAGCTCGACGTTGGGGCCGGTCAGGGTGCCGTCACGGCGGACGTCGGTGACGACGTAGCGGGCGCAGCCCTCGGCGTCGAGCCGGGCCAGCACCTCCCACAGATCGCCGCCCTCCTGCGTCCACCCGCGGGCGGCCAGCGTCGTGCCGCGCACGTCGAGGCCGACGGCGATCCGGTCGCCGTGCTCGGCGATCGCCTTCGCGCACCACTCGGGCGACTCGAGCGCCGCGGTGCCGAGGTTGACCCGGGCGCAGCCGGTGGCCAGCGCCGCCTCGAGCGAGGCGTCGTCGCGGATGCCGCCGCTCATCTCGACCTTCACGTCGAGCACCTGCACGACCCGAGCCAGCAGCTCGCGGTTGGACCCGCGGCCGAAGGCGGCGTCGAGGTCGACGAGGTGCACCCACTGCGCGCCGTCGCGCTGCCACTGCAGCGCCGCCTCGCCCGGGTCGCCGTAGGACGTCTCGCTGCCGGCCTCGCCCTGGACCAGGCGCACCGCCTGGCCGTCCGCGACGTCGACCGCGGGCAGCAGCTCCAGCACCGTCACCGGGTCCGCCGGGTGGGGTCGCGGACGATGACGACGATGAGCGGCAGCAGCATTGTCAGGATGACGAGGAAGCCGATGCGGCCGGTCCAGGTCGGGGTGAGCAGCAGGATGGCCGCGGCGCCGACCAGCCAGCCGACGGCCAACGCGACCTTCAGCGCCATCGGCAGCGGCTTGAAGCGGCGCTGCCGGTAGACCTTCGCCCGCCCCTTCGGGGCGCGCTTGGGGGCGGCGGTCCGCTGGGCGGCGGCCTGCTTGGCGCCGGCGACCTTCGCCTTCTTGGCGCCGGGCTTGTGGCGCTTGGCCTCCAGGGCCGCGCGGCGGCGCTGGCGCTGCTTGCTCATGGGTTCTCCTTGCTCGGGCGTGCGGACGGGCCGGGGGTCGGGCCGAAGGTCACAGCGACGTGACCCAGTTGCGCAGCAGAGCGGCCCCCGCGTCACCGCTCTTCTCCGGGTGGAACTGCGTGGCCGACAGCGCCCCGCGCTCGACGGCGGCGGCGAAGCGCTCGCCGTGCTCGGTGGTCGTGGTGAGGGTGTCCGGCACCTCGCGGGCAGCGTAGGAGTGCACGAAGTAGAAGCGCTGGTCCTCGATCCCGGCGAGCAGCCGCGACCCCTCCGGCACCTGCACGGTGTTCCAGCCCATGTGCGGCACGACGTCGGCCTCGAGTCGGGTGACCGACCCGGCCAGCACGCCCATGCCCTCGGTCTGCTGGCCGTGCTCGACGCCGGTCTCGAACAGCACCTGCATGCCGACGCAGATGCCGAGCACCGGCCGCTGCTTGCGCAGCCGGTCCCACACCAGGGTCCCGCCGCGCACCGCGTTGAGGCCGCGCATGCAGGCGGCGAAGGCGCCGACCCCGGGCACGACCAGTCCGTCGGCCTCCAGCGCGGCGGTGAAGTCGGAGGTGAGCTCGACCTGGGCCCCGGCGCGCTCCAGGGCGCGCTCGGCCGACCGCAGGTTGCCCGAGCCGTAGTCCAGCAGGACGACGGTGGTCACCGGCCGCGCCCGCGCAGCCCCAGGTGGACGAACGCGACCAGCAGCACCGGGTAGAACACGACCGCCGGGCCGAAGCGCCCGTCGCTGAGCGCGTCCCACACCTCGGGCACGCCCAGCAGCGCGATGAGCAGCACCGCCAGGCCGGTGATGAGCTGACCGGGCAGCGCGCTCGGCGCCGCGTCGTAGCGGACGTCGTCGTAGGACAGGTCGTCGTCCGGGGCGGGGGCGGTCATAGGACGCCCTTCGTGCTCGGGATGCCGGCGACGCGGGGGTCGAGGGCGACGGCGTCGCGCAGCGCCCGGGCCACGGCCTTGAACTGCGCCTCGACGACGTGGTGGGCGTTGCGCCCGGAGATCACCCGCACGTGCAGGGCGATGTCGGCGGTCGCGACCAGCGACTCCCAGATGTGCCGGGTGAGGGTGGTGTCGTAGGAGCCGATCAGCTCGACGAGCTGCGGCTCCTCGTGCACGACGTACGGCCGGCCGGACAGGTCGACCGCCGCCTGCACCAGGCACTCGTCCAGCGGCACGAGCGCGTCGCCGAAGCGGCGGATGCCGGCCTTGTCGCCGAGCGCCTGCTTGAGCGCGGTGCCGATGGCCAGCGAGGTGTCCTCGACGGTGTGGTGGGCGTCCACCTCGAGGTCGCCGCGGGTCCGCACCGTCAGGTCGAAGCCGCCGTGCCGGCCGAGCTGCGCGACCATGTGGTCGAAGAACGGCACCCCGGTGTCGGACGACGACTGGCCGGTCCCGTCGAGGTCGAGCTCGACGCGGACGTCGGACTCCTTGGTGGTGCGCTCGACCAGTGCCGTCCGGCTCATGCGATGACCTCTTCCAGGGCTCGTTCGAGGGCGATGAGGAACGACGTGGTCTCGGCCTCGGTGCCGGCGTTGACGCGCAGCCAGCCGGCCAGGCCGGGGCCGCTGCTGACGTCGCGCACCAGCACGCCCCGGTCGAGCAGCTCCTGCCAGACGGCGGCCGGCTGCTCGAACGGGCCGAACAGCAAGAAGTTGGCCTCGGTCGGTACGACACTCAGGCCCAGCTCGCGGATCCTGGCCACCATCCGGTCGCGCTGGGTCTTCACCTGCTCGACGGTGCCGAGCAGCTCGTCGGCGTGGGCCAGGGCGGTGCGGGCGGCGACCTGGGTGAGCGCCGACAGGTGGTAGGGCAGGCGCACCAGCCGCAGCGCGTCGACGACCCCCGGGCTGGCCGCGAGGTAGCCCAACCGCGCGCCGGCCAGCGCGAAGGCCTTGCTCATCGTGCGGCTGACGATCAGGCGCGGGAGGCGGTCGAGCAGCGTGACCGCGCTCGGCGTCACGGCGAACTCGGCATACGCCTCGTCGACGACGACCATGCCGTCGGTGGCGTCGTGGACGGCCTCGACGACGTCGAGCCCGGTGACGGTGCCGGTCGGGTTGTTCGGCGTGGTGAGGAAGGTGATCGCCGGCCGGTGCTCGCGCACCGCGGCGACGGCCGTCTCGAGGTCCAGGGTGAAGTCGTCGGCGCGCCGCACGCCGACCCAGCCGGTGCTCGTGCCGGCGGCGAGCAGCGGGTGCATGGAGTACGACGGCTCGAAGCCCAGCGCGACCCGGCCCGGCCCGCCGAAGGCCTGGCAGACCTGCTGCAGCACCTCGTTCGAGCCGTTCGCCGCCCAGAGCTGCTCGACATCGAGCGTCACGCCGCTGCGCGCGCTCAGGTAGGCGGCCAGGTCGCTGCGCAGCGCCTCGGCCTCGCGGTCGGGGTACCTGTTCAGGGTCGCGGCGGCGGTCGCGACGGCCAGCGCGAGATCGGCGACCAACGCCGCCGACGGGGCGTGCGGGTTCTCGTTGACGTTGAGCTGGATGGCGTCCGACAGCTGCGGCGCGCCGTACGGCGACTTGCCCCGCAGGTCGTCCCGGACCGGCAGCGCGTCCAGGGCCGGCGTCATCGGAGGGTGTCCCGGACCCTGACCTGGACGGCCTCGACGTGGGCGAGCAGGTCCTCGGACCCGCCGAGCGCCGTGACGTGCGGGGCGACCTCGACGAGCGCGGCGGGGCTGTACTCCACCAGCGACATGCGCTTGAGGAAGCTCTGGGTCGACAGCCCCGAGCTGAAGCGCGCGGTGCCGCCGGTCGGGAGCACGTGGTTGGAGCCGGCCAGGTAGTCCCCGAGGCTCACCGGTGTGGAGCCGCCGACGAAGACGGCGCCGGCGTTGCGGACCCGGCGGGCGCGCTCGGGGGCGTCTGCAGTGATCACCTCGAGGTGCTCGGCCGCCCAGGCGTCGACCACGGCCAGGCCCTGGTCGAGGTCCTCGACGAGTACGTGCGCGGACTGGCCGGCCAGCGCGGTCTCGACGCGCTCGCGGTGGCGGGTGGCGGGCACCTGCCTGCCGAGCTCGACGTCGACGGCGTCGAGCAGCTCCTCGCTGGGCGTGACGAGCAGGCAGGCGGCGAGCGGGTCGTGCTCGGCCTGCGCGACGAGGTCGGCGGCGACGTGGGCGGCGACGGCGGTGTCGTCGGCCAGGATCGCGATCTCGGTCGGGCCGGCCTCGGAGTCGATGCCGCAGCGGCCCTGGACCAGGCGCTTGGCGGCGGCGACGTAGACGTTGCCCGGGCCGGTGATGACGTCGACCGGGGCGCAGCCCTGGATGCCGTAGGCGAGCATCGCCACGGCCTGCGCGCCCCCGACGGCCCAGACCTCGTCGACGCCGAGCAGCGCGCAGGCGGCCAGCACGACCGGGTGCGGCAGCCCGTCGGCCTGCGGCGGGCTCGCGACGGCCAGGCTCTCCACGCCGGCCACCTGGGCCGGGACGACGTTCATGACCACGCTGCTCGGATAGGCGACGCGGCCGCCCGGGACGTAGAGGCCGACCCGGCCGACCGGCACCCAGCGCTCGGTGACGGTGGCGCCGTCGACGACCCGGACCACCTCGTCGTCGCGCAGCTGGGCGGTGCTGACGGTGCGGGCGCGGCGGGCTGCTTCCTCGAGCGCGGCCCGCACGTCGGGGTCGAGCGCGTCGAGC
>JAJAYV010000406.1 GCA_026786045.1 Frankiaceae bacterium
CGGCACGCTGGACGAGCTGGTCGCACTGCTCCACAGGGACGACGCCGATGACTCACAGGTTCTGCCTCCACTGCTGCAGACATTGAGCGACGACAACGACCGGTCGACCCGCGAAGCCGCGCGAGGGACCTCGCAGATCATCTGTTCGTGACGAAGGCGGTTACTCTCTGTGCCGCAGGCTTCGCTCAGCCGAGCCCGTCGGAGGACACGCCGAGCAGGCGCCACCTAGCGGCGGGTGCGGCGGCTCAGCACGACGGTCACGACCAGCCCGGCCACGACGGTCAGCACGCGAGAGAGCGTAAGGCTGCGGCGCACCTGCGCCACCGCTAGCGGCCGGAGGGCGGCGGGCGTGCCGAGCTGCACCCGGCGGCTGCCGGTCAGGAGTTTGCCGACACCGCTGTCAGCGCCGGCGCCGACCAGGGCCAGCAGCCCGTGCGGGCCGCTGACCTCGATCGACAGCCCCTCGTCGGCCAGGCCGTTCGCGACCGTGCGCAGCGCGGCCGGGCCGGTCGAGACCGAGCCGAGGATCCCGTCCCAGGCGGCGACAGGATCCTCGGCGCGGACCCGCAGGACCGCGCCGTCACCCACGACGGTGCCGGAGGTGCTGCCACCGGGGCCCTCGACGGTGAACGACAGGTCGCCCTGCAGGTCCAGGGGCATCAGGCGTTGTCGCGGTCCGTCGTCGTGATGCGCAGCGTGCCGTTGAGCTTCCAGGTGGCGCGCGGCGCGTCGGGGCCGGTGTCGCGCGGGACCTCGACGGACATGTCGACGAAGGTGTAGTCGATGGCCGCGCCCTTGCCGGTCAGGTAGCTCCACATCTCCTTGCCGAGATCGGTCCAGTCGACGACGTCCTTGTGGGCGATGCCCGTAGCGGCGGGAGTCGGGGTGGTGGTGGTCATGCAGTCCTCCAGGGGTGGCGGTGATGTGCCGTTCCGCGACGAGCCTTCCAGGCGGTGGTGAAGGGCGCCACCGCGACACCGGGCTCATCGGCTGCAGCAACGACAACCGCGAGCGCTTCCGCGTCCAGGGCCACCTCCCCGAGAACGACAGCAACTCGTTGGACGACTCGGCCGGCACGGCGAGGCCCTGGGCCGCACGTCCTGGGCGTGACCGGGCGCAACGCCGCCCAGGGCGAGCGAGACCACCCAGATAGTCGCTCGTTGATCCAGATCTACTCGCTTCATCGGTTCGGGTGCCGCGACTGGTCGAGCCGTCATCACGGTCCCAGCTTGAACCCTGGTCCTGCTCTGCGAACGCCACCCCACACCCTGCCGCCCGACCACGTCACCGCCCGCATCGACCTCGGCTCCGCCGTGATGGTGCTGGCTCAGCAGTCGGCCTGACCTACCGTCGCCGGATGGCTGGTACGGCGCCGCTCGACTCCGGGATGCTCGAGACCCCTGACGGGCAGCTGCTGCACTGGGAGGTCGTCGGCGACCCGGGCGGCCCGGCGCTGCTCCACCTGCACGGCGGACCGGGCGGCGGCTGCACCCAGGCGACCCGCCGGGCGTACGCCGACAGCGGCTACCGGGCGCTGCTCCTCGACCAGCGCGGCTGCGGGCGCAGCCTGCCGTCGGCGGCTGACCCGGCCACCAGCCTCGCGACCAACACCACGCAGCACCAGCTCGCCGACCTCGAGCTGCTGCGCGAGCACCTCGGCGCCGAGCGGTGGACCGTCGTCGGCTCCTCCTGGGGCGTGACGCTCGGTCTCGCCTACGCCCAGGCCCACCCGCACCGGGTCCGCGCGATGGTCCTGATGGCGGTCACTGCCGGCACCCGGCGGGAGGTCGAGTGGATCACGCAGGACATGGGCCGGGTCTTCCCGCGCGAGTGGGAGCGCTTCGCCGGCCTCGTGCCCGAGGCGGAGCGCGACGACCTGCCTGCCGCCTACGCACGGCTGCTGGCCGACCCCGATCCGCAGGTGCGCGACCGGGCCGCCCGGGAGTGGTGCGCCTGGGAGGACGTGCACGTCTCGCTCGTGCCGGGCTGGGCGCCCGACCCTCGCTACGACGACCCCGTGTTCCGGACAACCTTCGCGCGCCTGGTGACCCACTACTGGAGCGCCGACCACTTCCTGCCCGACGGTGCGGGCGTCCACCCCGGCATGCCGCGGGTGCACGGCATCCCGGCGGTGCTCGTCCACGGCCGGTTCGACGTCTCCGGCCCGCTCGACACCGCGTGGCGGCTGCACCGTGCCTGGCCCGGCTCAGAGCTCGTCGTCCTCGGCGGCGCGGGGCACGGCGGCGCGGGTTTTGCCGAGGCTCGGAGGGACGCGCTCGCGCGATTCCGCCGGCTGCTTTAGATCAGGTCAGGCCCATCCCCCGCACCATCGCCTCGCCGGGGCCGGGCTCGACGGCGTCGCCGCCGAGCCGGTAGACCCCCGACCCGCGGCTCATCAGACCGGACTCGACCAGGTAGCGGCGCAGCGCTGCGTGGTCCACCGACCCGCCCTCGCACCACTGGCCCAGCAGCTCGTTGACGGTCGCCTCGTCGTAGTCGGTGCCCGCCTCGAAGGTGTGCGCCGCGACGTGCGCGAGCACGGTCCAGCGCCGCTCGGCCTGCGCCGGCAGCGACAGCAGGCGCCGTCCGCGGACGAAGGGCTCCAGCGGCGTGGACGGCGAGGACGGCGCACCGGCCGACGCCAGCTCGCGCAGCCGTGCGACGTCGATCTGCGTCCCGGCCAGCAGCCCGGCCGCCTGCAGCCGGTGCAGCGCCGCCACGGCGTCCTTGGCCCGCAGCCCGGTCGCTGCAGGCAGGTCCACCGGCGCAGTGCCCAGCACCACGGCGGCCAGCACCTTCAGCCGGGCGGGCTCGGCGAGTAGCCCGGCCAGCGCTGCGGAAGTGAGTACCGGTGCGTCGTCCACCGTGGCAGTCTGCCCGCATGAGCGACCAGAAGGCCGACCTGCTCACCTACCTCGCGCAGGCCCACGACGCGTTGCTCTGGAAGCTCGACGGCCTGTCCGAGCACGATGTACGCCGACCGCTCACCCCGACCGGCACCAACCTGCTCGGCCTGCTCAAGCACATGGCCGGCGTCGAGGCCGGCTACCTCGGCGTGTGCTTCGACCGGCCGTTCCCCGAGCCGCTGCCGTGGATGGAGATGACGGCGGAGCCGAACGCCGACATGTGGGCGACCGCCGAGGAGTCCCGCGCTGACCTGCTGGCGCTGCATGCCCGGGTGCGTGGGCACGCCACCGCCACCGCGCAGGCGCTCCCGCTGGACGCGCCGGGACGGGTCCCGTGGTGGCGGCCCGAGAGCCAGGAGGTGACCCTGCACCGCATCCTGCTGCACCTGGTCGCCGAGGCGCACCGGCACGCCGGCCACGCCGACGTCGTGCGCGAGCTGGTCGACGGTCGCGCCGGGCTGCGGCCGGACAACGACAACCTGCCGGAGGTGGACGAGCAGTGGTGGGTGGCCTACCGCGACCGGCTCGAGCAGGTCGCCCGCGAGGCCCCGTCCGATTAGGGCAACAGGTCCGGCGAGCAGGCGCGCTGCCCCTGCAGCGGCGACGGGTTGCCGCCCGAGACATACTGCACCCCAGCAGGATCGGCTGCAGCCGCCGCAGCGGTGCCCGCCAGGGCGTCCGGGAAGTCCTGCCCGGTCGACGAGGTGCACGGCGTCGACCGCCTCCGGCCAGTATCAGCCGGCCAGCACCGCCTGCCCATCCGCGGACCGTACGCGCCGGACCGGTCTCAGACCTCGAGCCCGAACAGGTACGCCTTCTCGGCCAGCGCCTCCCAGCGCGCCTTGCAGTGCCGGGCGTCATCGAGCGCGTGGTGCAGCCCGTTGGCCTGCTTGGGCAGCGGCGGGCGGCCGAGGTGCTCCCACAGCTGCCGGACGTCGAGCGTGAAGCGCGGGATCGCCCGCGGCAGCTCGGGCATCGAGCCCCACAGCTGACACAGCGCGACGTGGTCGTAGGCGCCGTACCAGGCCCACAGGACCGGCTCGTCGCCGAGGAAGTCCAGCAGCGCGTCGCGAAGCGTCTCGCGGGTCATCCACGCCGGGTCGCCCGGCGGCGGCAGCTGCGGCAGGACGTGCTGCTTGACCCACGGGTGGGCGGCCTCGGCGTCGAAGGCGGTCGAGACGGCGTAGAACTCGCGGCCGTCCTCGGCGACCGCCCCGAGCGACACCAGCCCGATCTCGGGCGCCGTCGTCGAGAACTCCGCGTCGTACCAGACCCGCATGGCAGGCAGTCTGCCCGGCGGCGCGTTTAGCGTCGGGCTGAGGGAGAACGATCACCTGCAGTCGATCGAGGGGGGCTCCACGTGTGCGGGCTCAGCGGCGAGCTGCGCCGCGACGGGACGGCAGCCGACGTGGCCGCGGTGGCGCGGATGAGCGCGACGATGGACGACCGCGGTCCGGACGGCTCGGGGGTGTGGTCGGCCGGTCCGGTCGCGCTCGGCCACCGGCGGCTGAAGGTCATCGACCTGAGTGAGCACGCCGCGCAGCCGATGGTCGACGCGCAGCTCGGGCTGACCGCCGTCTTCAACGGGATGATCTACAACTACCCGCAGCTGCGCGCCGAGCTGGAGGCCCTGGGGCACCGCTTCTTCTCGCACGGCGACACCGAGGTCCTCCTCAAGGCGTACGCGCAGTGGGGCGAGGACTTCGTCGACCGGCTGCTCGGGATGTTCGCGGTGGTCATCGTCGAGCGCGACACCGGCCGGGTCGTGCTCGCCCGCGACCGGCTCGGCATCAAGCCGCTCTACCTGGCCGAGGTAGGCGGCGCGCTGCGCTTCGCGAGCACGCTGCCGGCGCTGCTCGCCGGCGGCGGCATCGACACCACGATCGACCGGGTCGCGCTGCACCACTACCTGTCCTTCCACTCGGTCGTGCCGGCGCCGCACACGATCCTGAAAGGCGTCCGCAAGCTGCCGCCGGCCACGATCCGGGTGATCGAGCCCGACGGCACCGACCGCGAGCGCCGCTACTGGTCGCCGCCGTACGTCCGCGACGCCGACAAGGCGTCCTGGTCGCCGGAGCAGTGGGAGGAGGCGGTCCTCGACGCGCTGCGCCTGGCGGTCAAGCGCCGGATGGTGTCCGACGTCGAGGTCGGGGTGCTGCTGTCCGGCGGCGTCGACTCCTCGCTCGTCGTCGGCCTGCTCGCCGAGCAGGGCCAGCAGGGCCTGCAGACCTTCAGCATCGGCTTCGAGGCGGTCGGCGGCCGCTCGGGCGACGAGTTCGTCTACTCCGACCTGGTGGCGGAGCGCTTCGGCACCCAGCACACGAAGATGATGGTCACGCCCGACCGGGTGCTGCCCGCGCTCGACCGCGCCGTCGGCGCGATGAGCGAGCCGATGGTCAGCCACGACGTGGTCGCCTTCTACCTGCTCTCGGAGGAGGTCTCGAAGCACGTCAAGGTCGTGCAGTCCGGCCAGGGCGCCGACGAGGTCTTCGCCGGCTACCACTGGTACCCGCCGATGCTCGGCACCGACGACCCGGTCGGGACGTACG
>JAJAYV010000407.1 GCA_026786045.1 Frankiaceae bacterium
CCCCCCCCCCCCCACGCCGACCGACCGGCTACGGCACGTCTGCCACCTGGGCCTGCGCACCCGCGGCTTCGCGTACGCGAACCGTGGGCTGACCGCGCCGGACGAGCCGGTGGCCCTTGAGCTCACCGCACCGGACGGCTCCACCTGGTCCTTCGGGGAGGGCGAGCAGCGGGTCACCGGCTTGGCGCTGGACTTCTGCCTGCTCGTGACGCAGCGCCGGCACCGCGACGACCTCGCGTTGCTCGCGCACGGGGACGCGGCTGACGACTGGCTCGACGTCGCGCAGTGCTTCGCCGGACCGCCCGGGCCCGGGCGGCCGCCGCTCCAGGCCTGAGCCCTGGCCCCCGAGCACCGCAACGGCCCCGCCCCCGGAAGGGTGCGGGGCCGTCCTGCGGCGGGGCTACTGCAGCTCGTCGCCGGTGGCCTTGGCAGCCTCGGTGTCGGTGCTCGCGCCGTCGGCCTCGCGCTCGAAGACGCCCTCGACCTCGAGGTCGCTGCTGGTCTGGTCGGCGACCTGCTCGGTCAACTCCTCGTCGCCGACGCCCTCTCCGGCAGGGCTGGTGGTGCCGGCGCTCGTGGCGGGCTGCTCGCTCATGGTGGTTCCTCTCGGGGCAGGGTGACCGGGTCGAGCAGCCCTTACCCGGCCCGCCCCGAGGCCACCCGTGATCAGGGCCTCAGCTGACGCAGGACCGCGGGGGAGCTCGTCGAGCGGGGCGGCCTCGTTGTAGCGCTCGAGCACCAGCCGCCCCGCGCCGGCGTCGTGCCGGTAGGCGGTGACGGCGCAGTTGAGCACCTCGGCCTCGGCGTCGAGGGCGAGCACCTGGTTCTCGTCCATCCCCTCCAGCACGTAGCGGGTGAGCAGCACGACGACCTGGTGGGCCATGAGCAGCACGCGCTCGCCGTCGGCGTCGAGGCGGATGTCGTCGAGCACCGCGCGCAGCCGCTGCAGCACGTCGGTCCAGGACTCCCCGCCCGGGGGCCGGTGGTAGAACTTGCCGATCGCGGCCCGGCGGGCGCTCTCCTCCGGGTAGTGCGCGGCGATGCCGCGCCGGGTGAGGCCGTCGAGCACGCCGAACTCCCGCTCGCGCAGGCGCTCGTCGATGACTCGCGGCAGGTCCAGACCTGCTGTCTCCAGGGCCATCTCGGCCGTCTGCCGGGCCCGGACGAAGGGCGAGGTCCACAGCACCGTGGGGCGCTCGTCCTCGCGCTGGTCGGCGATCCACCGGCCGAGCGCCCGCGCCTGCCGCTCGCCGAGCCCGGACAGCGGCACGTCGACGTCCCGGTGCGACAGGTCGAGCCGATCGTGCCCGTGCGCCTCGGCGGCGTCGCTGGCGACGTTGCCGGCGCTCTCACCGTGCCGCACCACCCACAGCGAGGTCGGCCAGGGCGCGTCCGGTCCGGTGCGAGGCAGCATGCGCACGTCCCTGCCCGCGGCGGGGGCGGCACACGCCCCGGGACTACAGCCCGTCGACCTCGTCGAGCCAGGCCGCGAGCGCAGCGTCGGAGCCCTCGAGCGGGTCCCGCACCGCTGGGCAGAGCACCGCCCGGACGACCTCGCCGTCGGGGCCCCGGCGCACGCCGTGCGCAGTGGAGTACTGGTCGAGCAGCCACAGGCCGAGGCCGGTGGCGGCCTCGGCCTGTGCTGGCGGACGACCGGCAGGACGGTGGAGCCCCAGGCGGCCAGCACCTCGCGCACGAACCGGCGAGCGCGAGGGACGGTCGACGGCCATGCCTGCGCTGGCTCCTGCCCGCGCCCGGTGCCGCGCCGTACGACCTGGCGCCCTGCAGCAGGCAGGCGGCGGCTCCGGCGCGCCGGTAGCGTCGTCGGCGTGTGGAAGGCGTTCACGACCCCCGTGTGGCTCGGGCGGCACGCGCTGCTGCTGGTGGCCCTCGGCGTCCTGGGCCGCATCGGCTGGTGGCAGTGGACGACCGCCCGGTCCGACGGCGACTGGCAGAACTACGGCTACGCCGTCCAGTGGTGGCTGTTCGGCGCCTTCGCCGTCTTCCTCTGGGTGAAGGTCGTGCTCGACGAGCTCGACCCCCAGCGCGTGGCGGAGCGCGAGCAGCCCACGCCGCTGCCGCAGCCGGACCGGCGCCCGCGGGCCGCTGCGCCCGCCGCTGCCGAGGACGACGACGATCCCGAGCTGGCCGAGTACAACCGCCGCCTCGCGCAGCTGGCCGAGCAGGCGCGGGAGTGACCGGCGCGCTGCAGCGCTACCGGGTCATCGCCAACGTCGTCGGCGTGGTCCTGGTCGTGTTGATCCTCGTTGCTGTCCCTCTTCGGTACCTGGGCGGGGAGCCCCGGCTGTCGGAGACGATCAGCCCGATCCACGGCTTTCTCTACATCGTCTACCTGGCTGCGACCATCGACCTGTCGCGGCGGGTCGGCTGGTCGGTGCGGCGCACGATCGGCGTCATGCTCGCGGGCACGATCCCGTTCCTGTCCTTCGTCGTGGAGCGCCGGACGACCAGCGAGCTGCGCCCCGCCTGAGCTCACGACGCGGGGCCGCGGCCCAGCTCGAGCAGGGCCAGCGCGATCGCGCCGCCGGGCCGGCCGAGCTCGTCGCGCCAGCGGCCGACGACCTCGTTCTCACGGGCGTGCGCGACCCGCGGGCCGCCGTCGGCCTGCCGGGCCCGCTGGACCTGGCGGCTGACCTCGGTGCGCTCGCGGATCAGCCGGGCGATCTCGGCGTCGATCTCGTCGATGCGGGCGCGGCCGCTCACGACGCTGTGCAGCACGGTGCTCATGGGGGTGCTCATGGGGGACTGCCTTCCTGGGAGGGGTCCTCGACCAGGAGCAGGGAGCGCCGGGTCCAGGGACCCGGGGCTGACGCGGCTAGGAGAGCGCGACGGCGACCGGAGTCCGGGAGCCGTAGAGAAATCGCTGGAGAGCCACGCCGGGCAGACTAGCCGCTGCCCCGCCGGTCGTCCTCAGATCCCCAGCAGCCGTCCGCAGCTGGCGACGACGTGCGGGTCCGTGCTGACGGCGTAGCGGAAGCAGCGGTCGTCGTCGTCGCAGTCGGTGCTGCCGAGGTCGGTGGCGGCGAAGACGACCGGGCTGCGGCCGGGCACCACCACCGTCCACTCGTCGACGAGCGGGTCGTCCTCGTCGAGCGCCACCCCCTCGACGTCGGGGGCCAGCCAGCGCTGCAG
>JAJAYV010000408.1 GCA_026786045.1 Frankiaceae bacterium
CGGACGGGCCCGCCCTCGGCCTGCGTACCCCGGACCCGGACGCGGTGGAGGCGCTGGTCGCGGCGCGGCCCGGCGTCTTCTTCACCGTGGCCGGCTACGGCATCCACCCGATGGTGCTGCTGCACGTCGAGCGGGCGTCGTTCGACGACCTTGACGAGGCGGTCACCGACGCCTGGCTGTGCCGGGCCCCGCGCCGGCTGACCGGCCCGTTCCTCGACGCCGCAGGCGGCTGGGGTGACACCGACCGACCGGGCTCGCGACGTGGCGTCGACGCGAGGCGTCCTCCCTGCGACGGTCCCTCAGGACCGCCGCAGGGCTGATGCCAACAACGTGCGTACGTCCTGATGCACGGACGTCACGCTCGTCTCGTTCGTGGAGGTGGCGGGAATCGAACCCGCGTCCTCCGGTACCTCAGCAGGGCTTCTCCGGGCGCAGCTGGCTGTGATTTTCTCGGCCCTCCCGATGCCACCAGCAGCTCGGGAACGGGCTCAGCCACGGTGGTTCACCACCCGCCCCCGTGGCCAAAGCGGGTGGTGGTCCTCCTAGCGATGCCAGGTCCTGGGCCGGAGGCTCTCCCAGGCTGACAGTCTCCTACCTAGGCCGCGAGGGCGTAGGCGGAAACGCGCTGATTGGAATCGGCGCTTGATTTTTTTGCGACGTTAGTGGTTAACGAGATCATCGTCGCCTTCCTCGGCCCGCTTCACCTGCCTCGACATCCGGAGTCGAGACCTGTCACCCCCTCGCTGGTGCGTATACCGCAAACAGTCTAACGCCGGGGTCGGTCAGACCATGCCCAGCAGCCGGGCGCCGTTGTCGTGCAGCACCCCTCGCAGCCAGTCGTCGCCGAGCTCGAGCCGGACGAGCACCTCGAGCTGGTGGGCATAGGCGTACGGAGTGTTCGGGAAGTCGCTGCCGAGCACCACCCGCTCCCCCAGCGCGAGCAGCCGCGGCCGCAGCGCCGGGGGGAAGGGCATCCGCTGCTCGGTGAAGTCGGTGAACGCCATCGTCGTGTCCAGGTGCACCCGGTCGTACTGCTCGGCCAGCTCGAGGAACTCGGCGTACTCCGGCATGCCCATGTGGGCGATGACGGCCGTCAGGCGCGGGTGGCGGGCCAGCACCTCGGCGAAGATCGCCGGGCCGGTGAACGGCCCCGGGACCGGTCCGCCGCCGCAGTGCACGACGACCGGCACCCCCGCGTCGGCCAGCTGCCCCCAGACCTCGTCGAGCAGCGGGTCCCGCGGGTCGTACGCCCCGACCTGGACATGACTCTTGAACAGCCGGGCGCCGGCGACCAGCGCGTCGCGGACGTCGGCGGCGGCGCTCGGCTCGGGGAAGAAGGTCGCTGTGTGCACGACGTCGGGCTGGCTCGCGGCGAAGTCGGCGGCCCAGGCGTTGAGCCAGCCGGCCATCGCCGGCCGGTGCGGGTAGACCAGCGACGGGAAGGCGCGCACGCCCATCGCGCGCAGCAGGTCGAGCCGGCGCTGCTCCTCCCACCGGTACTCGATCGGCCACTCCGACCCGGTCAGCGGACCGGCGGCGTCGAAGTACGCCCAGACCTTGTCCAGGACGTTCTTCGGCATGAAGTGGACGTGCAGGTCGACCAGGCCGGGAAGGCCCAGGCCCTGCCACAGGGCGGGGACCTGCTCGTCGGTGAGCGGGCTCAGGACCGGCCCCGCTTGAGCGCCCGGCCCATCGCGTTGCGGATCTCCTTCTGCGCGTCGCGCTCGGCCATCACCTGGCGCTTGTCGTGGCTCTTGCGGCCGCGGGCCAGCGCGAGCTCGACCTTGGCCCGGCCGTCCTTGAAGTAGAGCGACAGGGGCACCAGCGCCAGGCCGCCCTCCTTGGTCTTGCCGGCGAACTCCTCGATCTCGCGCTTGTTGAGCAGCAGCTTGCGGACCCGGCGCGGGGTGTGGTTGTTCCACGTCCCCTCGGTGTACTCGGGGATGTGCGCGCCGTGCAGATAGACCTCGCCGTCGGAGATGCTGGCGAAGGCGTCGGTGAGCGAGCAGCGGCCCTGCCGCAGCGACTTGACCTCGGTGCCGGTGAGCACCATCCCGGCCTCGACGACGTCCTCGATCGAGTAGTCGTGCCGGGCCTTCTTGTTCTGCGCGACCAGCTTGGTCCGCCCGCCGCGCGCACCGTCGGGCACACCCTTGCCCGGGTTGCGGCTCTTGGCGGATCCCTTGGTCACCCGGACGAGTCTAGGGCGGGCTCACGTAGCGCAGCGGGTCCACCGGTTCACCGCCCAGGCGCACCTCGAAGTGCAGGTGCGGGCCAGTCGAGTTGCCCTCGTTGCCGATCGAGCCCACCGGCTGGCCGCGGGTGACCAGCTGCCCGGCGCGCACGCTGATCCGGCCCATGTGGGCGTACGCCGAGGACAGGTCGCGGCCGCCGACCGTGCCGTGGCTGATGACGACGAGGGTGCCGTAGCCGCTGGCCGGGCCGGCGTAGGTGACATAGCCGTCGTCGGTGGCGCTGACCCGGGCGCCGAGCCCGCCGCCGATGTCGATGCCGGCGTGGAAGCGCTTGTCACCGTAGATCGGGTGGGTGCGGTAGCCGAAGCGGGAGGTGAGCCGGCCGGGGGCCGGCCACTGCCAGCCGTCGGCGCGGGCCGGGGCGGCGGCGGCGGGCGCAGGGGCCGGCTTCTGCC
>JAJAYV010000409.1 GCA_026786045.1 Frankiaceae bacterium
GCCCCGGCGACCCCGGCGGCGGAGGCTGCGCCGGCCGAGGCGCTGTGCGGGCACCGCAACATGGGCGGCCGCTCCTGCACCCGCGAGGCCGACCACGTCAAGAACGGGACGAAGAACCACCGCTACGGGTGAGTCCGGCACCGACGGACGGCGTGAACGGCTCAGCTGCCGCGCTGATGACCGCCCACCCGGGTCGCTTCGACGAGCTCTCCGCGACCGCCTGGGTGGAGGAGCGGCTCGCGCTGCTCACCGAGCGGGCTGCCGGCGGTGACGTGCGGCTTTCTGTCAGCAGCGGGTGCGCAGCGGCCGGCGCCGCCACCCACGTCCGCGCGCAGGCCCAAGCGGCACAGCGGGCCCTCGCCCGCTGGTGTGCCGGGACCGGTCCGCAGTGCGAGGCGTGCGACGGGGTGATCGCCCTCGACCGGCTGGAGAGCCTGGTGGCCGCCGTCCGCTGTGCGAGCTGCGCACCGCGGACGCCGGTGGACACCCGCTGGTGCCGCTGAGCTCAGCCGAGCGTCTCGGTGATGGTCACGTTGCCGTACTGGCTGAGCAGGTTCTCGGTCGCGTCCAGCCGGTGCAGGCGGCAGGCGCCGGTCGCGACGACGTCCGGCGGCGCGGCGACCTGGTCGCGCGCGCTCTCCAGCTGCCACTCGGCGTGCTCGCCGCAGTCCTCGCACAGTCGGGTCACGGCCGGGACCCTACGACGGCCTCAGCCGCCGAGCGAGCCCTTGGCCGGGTCACCGATGCCGAGCGGCGTGACGAACGACAGCTCCGGGGGAGCGGACAGCATCCCGGGGGTGCCGGCGACGGCGAACAGGTCGGCCACCCACGGCTCGGTCATGTGCTGGTCGAGGTCGGCCTGGGAGCGCCAGCGCTCGACGAGCACCAGGTGCCCCGGGTCGGCCGGGTCCTGGTGGAGGGCGTAGGCCAGGCAGCCCTCCTCCTGGTGCGTCTTCTCGGTGCAGGCGGCGAACGCGGCGACGACCTGGTCGACCTTGCCCTCTGCGGGACGGACGTGGACCACACCGACGACCTCGGTCATGCGACTCCTCCGGGACAGGGCCGCCAACCGGCGGCCGCGCGACCGTACGCCACGGGCGGGGCCGCGCCGGTCAGAGGCCGCGGGGCTCCGACAGCAGGTCGGGGAAGACCGGGTCGCGCTTGTCCGCCTTTGCCGTGAAGGCCTCCGTCATGTCGTCCGGCTGGAACATGCCCGACTGCCAGGTGGCGATCTGGTCCAGGGAGTCGTCGACGCTGTGGTCGCGGGCGTAGTTCATCGCGACCTTGGTGCCCCAGATCGCGAGCGGCGACTTCCCGGCGATCTCGCGCGCGGTCTCGAGCGCGCCCTCGACCAGCGACTCGTGGTCGGCGAAGACCTCCTGGACCAGCCCGACCTCGTACGCCCGTTGGGCCGGGTAGCGACGGCCGGTGAAGGCCATCTCGCGGGCGAAGCCCTCGGGCACGACGGTGCCGAGGCGCTGCAGGGTGCCGACGTCGGCGGTCATCCCGATGTTGATCTCCTGCACGCAGAAGAACGCGTCGACGCTGGCGTAGCGCACGTCGCACGCGGTCACGAGGTCGACGGCGCCGCCGATGACACCGCCCTGCACTGCCGCGATGACCGGCACGCGCGCCTTCTCCAGCGCGGTGAAGGACCACTGCAGCACCTTGGCGTTGGAGCGCAGCCGGGCGTGCTTGCGGCCGGCCTCGGCCTGCTCGCCGCCGAGCTCACCGCCGAGGAAGACCGACAGGTCCATGCCCGCGCTGAAGTGCTTGCCGGTGCTGCTGATGACGACGGCGCGGGCGCTGGCGTCGTCGCTGATGCCCGTCACGATCTCGGGCAGCTCGCGCCAGAAGTCAGCGGTCATGGTGTTCAGCTCGTCCGGGCGGGACAGCCGCACGTGGGCGACCTGGTCGGCGATCTCGACGTCGAAGCAGCGGTAGGTCATGCGGCCACTCTGCCAGCGGCGTTTCGTCCCGGGCACGGTGGCTCCGGGGGCTAGATTCGGGCCGATGGTCGAGCCCGTGCTGCAGATGTCCGGAGTCGCCGTCGTCCGGGACGGCTCGACGCTGCTCTCCGATGTCGACTGGACCGTCCGCGAGGGCGAGCGCTGGGTGGTGCTCGGCCCCAACGGCGCCGGCAAGACCACCCTGCTGCACGTCGCGGGCGCGTCGCTGTTCCCCACCCGCGGGACGGTGGACCTGCTGGGCGAGCGCTTCGGCCGCGCCGATCTCGGCGAGCTGCGCACCCGGGTCGGCCTGTCCAGCTCCTCGCTGGCCGACCGGGTCCCGCCGCACGAGAGGGCCCTCGACGTGGTCGTCACCGCGTCGTACGGCGTGGTGGGCCGGTGGTCGGAGCGCTACGACGCGGCCGACGTCGCGCGAGCCCAGACGCTGCTCGGCCGGATGGGGCTGCGGGCCTTCGCGGACCGCCGCTTCGGCACGCTGTCCGAGGGCGAGCGCAAGCGGGTGCTGCTGGCCCGTGCGCTGATGACCGACCCCGAGCTGCTGCTGCTCGACGAGCCGGCTGCCGGGCTCGACCTGGGCGCCCGCGAGGCGCTGCTGCGGCTGCTGACCCGGCTCGCACAGGACGAGGACGCGCCGCCGACCGTGCTGGTCACCCACCACGTCGAGGAGGTCCCGGTCGGGACCACCCATGCGCTGCTGCTCGCGCGCGGCCGCTCGATCGCGGCCGGTCCGGTCGCCGAGGTGCTCACCGGTCCGCTGCTGACGCGGGCGTTCGGCCTGCCGCTCGTGCTCGAGGCGCGCGACGGCCGGTTCACGGCGCGCGCCGCTCCGCTCTAGCCCGCCCTAGCCCGCCCAAGCCCGCCCTAGTCCGGCAGCACGGCCAGGTCGGCCACCACGGCCCGGTGGTCGCTGCCAGGCACCCGCTCCTCGCGCACCCGCGTCACCGCGATCCGGGCGCCCTCGCCGTCGCGGACCAGGACGTGGTCCAGGTGCAGCACCGGCAGCCCGGACGGCCAGGTGCGGGCCAGGCCGCGGCCGACGCTGTCGTGCGCGTCGCGCAGCCCGGTGCCGAGCAGGTCGCGGAACAGCGCGTGGTCGCGGTCGGCGTTGAGGTCGCCGGCGACCACCATTGGCAGGTCGACCTCGGCGGACTCGGCGGCCAGGTCCTGCAGCGAGGCGCGCCACCGGCTCTCCAGGAGGGGCAGCGGGGGGAGCGGGTGGGCGGTGAGCAGCCGCACGGGCACGTCGTCCACGACGACGGTCGCGCGGGGCAGCTCCCGCCCGCCGGCGGAGCGGGTCGTGACGTCGCGCAGCGGTCGGGTGCTGAACAGCCCGACCGTCTCCTCCCGGCTGCCGAGCCGGACGACGCTGTACGGCAGGTCGTCCAGCAGCCCGGAGGTGCGCAGGCCCTGCAGGCCGGCCTCGGACAGCTCGGGCACGACCAGCACGTCGGGGCGCAGCGCGCGCAGCACCCGACCGGCGTCCTCGAAGGACGGGTTGAGCACGTAGAGGTTGGCGGTGACCACCCGCAGCCGCGGCTGCTGGGCGTCGGGCGGCAGGTCGGCAGCGCCCAAGGCAGGGGCGAGGATCAGCCCGTGCGCCACGACGACCGCGGCACTCAGCCCGGCCAGGGCCCACCGCCGGGACAGCAGCGCGGCCAGCATGACTGGATAGGCGGGCAGCAGCACCAGCGGCAGCGCCCCGACGAGCAGGACGAGCAGGGTGCCGCGCTCCGCGCCGAGGGCGCGTACGACCACGACGACGGCGAGGGCCGCGACGAGCAGCCAGGCCAGGACCAGCGGCAACGACGACCGGCCCCCGCCCCCCCGGGGGGGGGGGGGGCGGGGGGGGCGGGGGGGGGGGGCGGGGGGGGGGGGGGGGGGGGGGGCCCCGCGGCGCCCGGCGAAGGGGTGTCAGCTCTGGAGGGCGGAGGTCTCGTCGACCCAGTCGACGGCGGTCAGGCGCAGCTTGTCCTCGTAGGCCTTGGCGTGGTGGGCGCAGAACAGCAGGTCGCCCGACGTGAGGACGACCCGGACGAAGGCCTGCGCGCCACAGCGGTCGCAGCGGTCGGCGGCGGTCAGAGTGGGGGCGATGGAGGTCGCGGTTCCGGTCACGAGGAGAACAACACCACACTCCGGCCCCGCGTTCCCGCCGAGGGCAGGATGGGGGCGTGTCGTCATCCGCTGGAAACGCGTCCGTGACCGGGCGGCGACCCGGGCCGCTGGCCGGGCTGCTCGTCGTCGACTTCAGCCGGGTGCTCGCCGGGCCCTTCGCGGCGATGATGCTGGCCGACCTCGGCGCCCGGGTCGTGAAGGTCGAGCGTCCCGGGACGGGAGACGACTCCCGCGGCTACGGGCCGTTCGCGGACGGGCGCTCGCTCTACTTCGCCCGGGTCAACCGAGGCAAGGAGTCGGTGGCTCTCGACCTCAAGGACCCGGCCGATCTCGAGGTGGCGCGCAAGCTGGCCGCCCGCGCCGACGTGCTCGTGGAGAACTACCGGCCCGGCGTCATGGAGCGGCTCGGGCTCGGTCCGCAGGCGCTGCTGGCGCTCAACCCGCGGCTCGTCTACTGCTCCATCAGCGGCTTCGGGCACACCGGGCCGTGGTCGCAGCGGCCCGCCTACGACGCGGTGGTGCAGGGGATGAGCGGCATCATGGCGATCACCGGCGGGCTGTCCGGCGAGCCGGTCAAGCCCGGTGTGCCGGTGGCGGACCTGTCGGCCGGGCTCTACGCCTTCGGCGGGATCACCAGCGCCCTGCTCGGCCGCGCGAGCACCGGGGTCGGCGGTCACGTCGACGTGGCGATGTACGACGCGACGGTCAGCCTGCTGGAGGGCGCGGCGCTGTCCTACCTGGCGACCGGCACCGACCCCGGGCCGATCGGCAACGCGCACTTCGCCATCGCGCCGTTCGACACCTTCGCCTGCCGCGACCGCGACATCACCGTCTGCGCCGCGAACGACGCGCTGTTCGGGGCGCTGGCGCGCGCGGTGGGCCGTCCCGGGCTGAGCGCCGACCCGCGCTTCGCCGACAACGCCGCGCGGCACGCCCACCGGGAAGAGCTCAAGCTCGAGCTGGAGGCGGCGCTCGCGGCCGCCGACGCCGACCAGTGGCTGGGCGAGCTGGACCTGGCCGGGGTCCCCTGCGGGCCGATCAGCAGCGTGGCGGAAGCGGTGCGCAGCGACCAGGCCTCGGCGCGGAACATGGTCGTCTGGGCCGGCGGGCTACCCGGACCGGGCCAGCCGGTGAAGATCTCGACGATGGACGACCCGCGCGAGCGGCCCGCCGCCCCCGCGCTCGACGAGCACGGGGCCGCGGTGCGGCGCGAGTTCGGGCCGGCGTGACGGAGCCGACGACCGCGGTCCTCGTCCTGGACCTGCTCGGGGTCTTCGTGTTCGCGCTGTCCGGCGCGACGCTCGCGGTGCAGGCGCGGATGGACGCCTTCGGCGTGCTGGTGCTCGCCGGCGTCGCGGCGCTGGGCGGCGGGGTGCTGCGCGACCTGCTGCTCGACACCCCGGTGGCCGCGCTCGCCGACGGCCGCTACCTGCTCGTGCCGCCGCTCGCCGCGGCACTGGTCTTCTTCTTCAGCCCGCTGGTCGAGCGGCTCGGCCCGGCGGTGCGGCTGTTCGACGCGGCCGGGCTGGGCCTGTTCGTCGTCTCGGGCACCACCAAGGCCCTGGACGCCGGGCTGGGGACGGTGTCGGCCGTCGTCGTCGGCTGCCTGACCGGCATCGGCGGAGGCGTGCTCCGTGACGTGCTGGCCGGCGTCGTGCCGGTCGTGCTGCGGCGCGAGGTCTATGCGGTCCCGGCCGTGCTGGGGGCGTTCCTCGTTGCGGCGCTGCACGGGCAGGGCCTGCGCGGTCCGGGGGCGGTGAGCGCGGCGGTGCTGCTCATCATCGGCTTCCGGATGCTGGGCGTCTGGCGCGACTGGCACGCGCCGGTGGCGCCGCAGCGGCGGGTGTAGCCCTCGTCCCGCAGTGTTAGCCGCCGAGCACCCGCACCAGCCCGCGGATCGACCGGCGCTCGAGCTGCTCGTCGAGTGAGGTGCGGCCACCCACCAGCCGTGTGAACAGCCCCCACATGCCGGGCAGCGAGCGCATCACCTCGTGCACCACGCGGGGGTGGCGGCTGAATGCCGCGAGTGCCCGCCGACCGGCCGCGACCTCCGCGCCCAGCTCGCGCTCGACTGCTCCCGGGTAGGCCGCACGGTCCCCGGCCGCGGCCGCGCCGGCCAGCGCACCCGAGCGAAGTGCGAACGAGATCCCCTCGCGCGTCCAGGGTTCCAGCAGCCCGGCGGCGTCTCCGGCCACCAGCACCCGCCCGCGCACCAGGGGCGAGCCGGGGGCGCGCACCCGGGTCAGGTGCCCGCCGTCGATGTGCGCGGTGGCGAGGTCGAGCCCGAGACCGGCGACGAAGCCGCGGTAGTAGTCGCGCAGCGCCGACCCCTGCGCCCGGTCGCCGATGACGCCGACCGTGAGCGTGTCGCCCTTCGGGAACACCCAGCCGTACGAGCCCGGGACCGGTCCCCAGTCGAGCAGCACCCGGCCCGCCCAGTCCGACCCGGGAGGGGTCGGCAGCTCGGCCTCCAGCCCGAGGTCGACCTGGTCGCAGACCACGCCGACGTGGACGGCCGCGCGGCCGCCGGAGCCGTCCGCGCCGATGACGGCGCCGGCCGTGACCGATCCCTCGCGCAGTCCGAGCCGGACCTGTGCGTCGTCCTGCTCGTACGACGTGACCGTGACGCCGGTGCGCAGCTCGACCCCGGCCTCGACCGCCAGCTGCACCAGCGCGGCGTCGAGGTCGGCGCGGAGCACCATGGGCAGGAACGGCTCGGTCGACCGGGTGAATCCGGCCCGGCCGCGCGAGGTGAAGGTGATCCGGCCGACCCGGTCGAGCGCCAGCGGGTCGAGGTCCAGCCCGGCGACGGCCACCGCGGCCTGTGAGGCGCCGATCATCCCGCCGCCGCAGCGCTTGTAGCGGGGGAGCTGCTCGCGCTCGAGCAGCACCGTGCGCGCGCCTGCGCGGGCAGCGGCCAGGGCGGCCGCGGCACCGGCCGGTCCGGCCCCGACGACGGCGACGTCGTAGTCGCTCATCGGCTCACGAGGCGGGGAGCAGGCTGACCGGCACGTCGACCAGCCGCGACCGGAGGTACTCGCCCAGCCCCTTGGCCTGCGGGTCGAAGCGGGTCGAGGACGCCACGCCCTCGCCGAGCAGGCCGCGCACGACGACGTTGACCGCGCGCAGGTTCGGCAGCGGGTGCACCGCGACGTCCAGGCCGTCGGCCTCGGGGAGCAGCGCGTGCACGACGTCCTCGGTGAGCACGCACAGCAGCCAGTCGGCGGCGTCGTCGGTGCGTGCCCAGACACCGATGTTGGCGTTGCCGCCCTTGTCGCCGGAGCGCGCGCCGACCACCGTGCCGAGCGGCACCCGCCGCGTCGCGACGCCGGCCCAGCGCCGCCCGTCGATCGCCACGTCGGTGCCGTGCAGCGGGCGCTCGAACGGCGTGTGCGGCACGACCTCGCGGCGGCTGTCGGCGTGCACGACGACGTGCTCGACCTCGCCGGGGTCGACCAGCGCCGGCCAGTAGACGCCGTACGGCTGCGCGTCGCCGGGCTGGGAGGTGAGCGTGAAGCCGGGATAGCTGGCCAGTGCCAGCTCCACCGCCGCGCCGGAGAAGGCCCGGCCGAGCAGCTTCGGGTCGTCGCCCCGCACGTGCACCCGCAGCAGCGCCGCCGCCTGCTCGTTGGTGGGGGCGTCCTCCCGGTCCAGGCGCACCAGCGTGGAGTCGAACGGGTGCGGGTAGGCGTCGCGCAGCCCGGCCAGCGCCAGCTCGGCCTTGCCCTCCACGTCGAGCCCGGTGAGCACGAACGTCATCGAGTTGCGGAAGCCACCCAGCATGTTGAGCGCCACCTTGACCCGCCCGTTCGGCGCCCAGCCGCGCGCCCCGGAGATCCGCACCCGGTCCGGTCCCTGCTGCGCGAGCTGCAGGCTGCCGAAGTCGGTGGTGACGTCCGGGCCCTCGTACGCCGGCCGGCCGATCTCGTACAGCAGCTGGGCGGTGACCGTGCCGACCGTGACGGCCCCACCCGTGCCGGGGTGCTTGGTGATGACAGCCGAGCCGTCGCGGCTCACCTCGGCCAGCGGGAAGCCGGGGTGGACCGGCTGCGCGACCTCCTCGCGGACGAAGGAGTAGTTGCCGCCAGTGGCCTGCGTCCCGCACTCGAGCACGTGTCCGACCGCGGTCGCGCCGGCCAGCCGGTCCCAGTCGTCGCGGCCCCAGCCGAAGTGCGCGGCGCACGGCCCGACCACGAGCGAGGCGTCGGTGACCCGGCCGGTCACGACGACCTGCGCGCCGGCGGTGAGCGCCGAGGCGATGCCCCACGCACCGAGGTAGGCGTTCGCGGTCAGGGGCGTCTGGTCGCCGAGCGGCGCGCCGGTGTCGAGGTTCGGCAGGTCGAGCTCGCCGACCCGGCTGAGCAGGTCGTCGCCCTCGACGTGGGCGACCGGCAGGTCGAGCCCGAGCGCGCCTGCCAGGTCGCGCACCGCGGCGGCGCAGGCGGCCGGGGCCAGCCCGCCGGCGTTGACGACGACCTTCGTCCCTCGCTCGGCGATCGTGCCCAGCACCGGCTCGAGCTGGCGCAGGAACGTCGTCGCGTAGCCGCGGGCCGGATCCTTCGCCCGGGCCCTGAACAGGATGAGCATCGTCAGCTCTGCCAGGTAGTCACCCGTGA
>JAJAYV010000410.1 GCA_026786045.1 Frankiaceae bacterium
ACATCACGCTGGCCGGCCGCTACTACGAGCGCTTCGCCGACCACGCCGTCTCGGTCGCCCGCCGGGTCATCTACCTCGTGACGGGCGAGCGACCGGGCGCGCCGGACTAGCCCGTCCGACCAGGCTCAGCGCCCCTGGTTCGCGACGGCCTCCGCGGCGGACTTCGCGGCCTGCTCGTCGAGGTAGGTGCCGCCAGGGTTGGTCGGGTGCATGTCGTCGTCGAGGTCGTAGCGCAGCGGCTGCCCGGTCGGGATGTTGAGCGCCACGACCTCCTGCTCGGTGAGACCGTCGAGGTGCTTGACCAGCGCGCGCAGCGAGTTGCCGTGCGCAGCCACCAGCACCGTCTCGCCGGCCTGCAGGTCCGGCACGATCTGGTCGTACCAGTACGGCAGCAGCCGTTCGACGACGTCCTTGAGGCACTCGGTGCGCGGCACGATGTCCGACGTCAGGTGCCGGTAGCGCGGGTCCGCGCTGACGTCCCACTTCGAGCCGACCTCGATCTTCGGCGGCGGGACGTCGTACGACCGGCGCCAGAGCATGAACTGCTCCTCGCCGAACTGCTCCAGGGTCTGCTTCTTGTCCTTGCCCTGCAGGTCGCCGTAGTGCCGCTCGTTGAGCCGCCAGTGCCGCTTGACCGGGATCCAGCTGCGGTCGCAGGCCTCCAGCGCGATGTTCGAGGTGCGGATCGCCCGGGTCATGAGCGAGGTGTGCACGACGGTCGGGAGCAGCCCGTCCTTCTTCAGCTCGAGACCGCCGAGGCGGGCCTGCTCCTCCCCGAGCTCGGTGAGGTCGACGTCGACCCAGCCGGTGAACAGGTTCTTGTTGTTCCACTCGCTCTCGCCGTGGCGGAGCAGCACGAGGGTCGCCATGGGCCCACTCTTGCAAGACCTAGCGACGCACGTCGCGCCGGGGTGCCCAGTCGGGCGTCCCGGCCGGTCGCCGCCCGGCGCCGTCGACCAGCACCTTCGCCGCCAGCGTCGGCTCGCGCTCCAGCCGGTCCCCGTAGGCCAGCTCGACGAGCGACATGCGCGAGTCCTCGAGCAGCTGCAGCACCTCGCCGAGCAGCCGGTCGAGAGTCACCGCGTCGACGGCGGCGTGCGGCAGCGACCCGGTGAGGAAGACGTCGCCCACGTCGTCGAGGCCGAAGTGCACGTCGCGCAGGCGCAGGTTGCGGGCCAGCAGGTAGCGGTGCAGCGGTGCCGGGTCGGTGACGTCGACGACGTACATGACGAAGGCCTCCACCGACACCGCCTGCTCACCGGCGATGAGCCAGACCAGCGTCGACGGCCGGCGCGCACCGACCAGCGTGAGGACGTACGCCCCGGCCTCGACGCGCTCGAAGCCCACCTCGAGCTCGGTCAGCACGTCAAGGAGCTGCCCGTCGAGCTGCCAGACGACGGGCGAAGTCATGCCCGGTCGGGGTCGGCGAACCGGGCGAAGGCCTGCAGGTTGCGCGTCGACTCGCCGTTCTTCTGCCGCCAGGCCCACTCGCGGCGGATCGAGCCGGCGAAGCCGATCTCGAGCAGCCGGTCGAAGGACTCGTCGGCGTACTGCAGGACGCTGCCCAGGATCCGGTCGACCTCGTCGGGGGTGATGGCGTGCAGCGGCAGCCGGCCGACCAGGTAGACGTCGCCGGCGGCGTCGATCGAGAAGGCGACCCCGTACATGCGGGCGTTGCGGCGCAACAGGAAGCGGTAGAGCTCCTCGGCGTTCTCGTCGGGCTTGCGGCAGACGAAGGCCTCGACGAGCAGCGCGTGCTTGCCCGCGACGAGCCAGCAGTTGGTCGCCAGCTTGTGCGTGCCGGGCAGCACGACGAAGAACTGGCCCTCGTCCGGCGAGGTGTAGTCCAGCCCGGCCTCGTCGAGCGCGGCCTGGATCGTGCTGTGCAGCTCGCTCGCCGTCACGAGCTCACCGCCATCGGCAGGTTGACGCGATCGGCGAGCGCGTCGCGGTAGGTCGTGAGCAGCCCGTCGGCCGTGCGACCCCACGAGAAGTCCGCGGCGTGCGCGAGGGCTCCGCGCGACAGGCGCGGCCGGTCCTCGACAGCGCGACGCAGCGCGGCGGCCCACCCGTCGGTGCCGTGGCCGGGCACGAGCAGGCCGGAGGCGCCGTCGGCGACGGTGGTGCGCAGCCCGCCGACGTCGGTGGCGACGACGGGGGTGCCGCACGCCTGGGCCTCGAGGGCGACCAGCCCGAACGACTCGTTGTGGCTGGGGACCGCGACGACGTCGGCGGCGACGTACCAGTCGCGCAGCCGGTCGCGGTGGAAGGGCCCGCCCTGTAACGCGCCCTGCGGCGTCTCGAAGCGGACGAGGTCGGCGATGCCGAGCGCGTGCGCGAGGTCCTGCAGGGCGGTAGGGCGGTCGAGGCCGGAGCCGCTCGGTCCGCCGACCACCGCGACGACGAGGCGGTCGCGGAGGGAGGGGTCCTGCTGCACCATCCGCGCGGCGGCGTGGAGCAGGACGTCGGGCGCCTTGAGCGGCTGGATGCGCCCGACGAACAGCAGCAGCACGGCTTCAGGGGGGACACCGAGGCGGGTCCGCGCGGCGGTCGCCTCACCGGGGCGGAAGTGCTCGAGGTCGACCCCCGGCGCCACGGTGACGACCCGCTCGACGTCGGCGCCGTAGAGGTCGACCAGCTCACGCGCCTCGTCGGCGGTGTTGGCGACCAGGCGGTCGGCGGCCTCGACGACCTGCTGCTCGCCGACCACGCGGCGCAGCGGCTCAGGTGCGTCGCCGTCGGCGAGCGCGAGGTTCTTGACCTTGGCCAGGGTGTGCGCGGTGTGCACGAGCGGGATGCCCCAGCGCTCGGAAGCGAGCCAGCCGACCTGCCCGGACAGCCAGTAGTGCGAGTGCACGACGTCGTACCAGCCGGGCTCGTGCGCGGCCTCGGCCCGCAGGACGCCGCTGGTCAGCGCGCAGAGCTGGGCCGGGAGGTCCTCCTTGGACAGCCCCTCGAACGGGCCGGCGGTGATGTGCCGGACGGTGACACCGGGCGCGAGGTCGACGACCGGCGGCAGGTCGCTGCTCGTGGCGCGGGTGAAGACCTCGACCTCGACACCGAGCGCCGCCAGCCGCTTGCTGGTCTCGACGACGTAGACGTTCATGCCACCGGCGTCGCCGGAGCCCGGCTGCTCGAGCGGCGAGGTGTGCACCGACAGCACCGCCACACGGCGGGGATGGACCGACGTCAGCCTCGCGGGGGTCATGCCGCACCTCCAGGTCGAAGGGCAGTCTGCCCCGCCCCCGCAGAACATCCTCGGGCAGGGCACACTTCCCCGCCATGCAGAGCACCCCCGCCCGGACCGCCCTCGTGACCGGCGCCAGCAGCGGGATCGGCGCGGCCACCGCCCGCCGCCTCGCCGCCGAGGGCTGGAACGTCGTGGCC
>JAJAYV010000411.1 GCA_026786045.1 Frankiaceae bacterium
CCGAGCGCCCGGACCAGCTCGGCGCCTCGACCCGGGCGTGGCTCGCGGCTCACTGCCCGGCCGTCACCGTCGTGCAGGCGGTCGGCGGGCCGGTGGCGGTGGCCGGTGCGGCGCTGCAGGCCGCGCAGGACGCGGCCGAGTCGTGCGACCCCACCCAGCGCGTGATCCATTACACGACCGGCACTCTCGGCGAGGTGACCGCCGACCTGTCCGGGTTCCGCGACGTGGTCGCCGCCGCGCTCGAGGACGACCGCGGGTGGGACCTCGGCGGTGCCCTGGAGTTCACCGAGGTCCCGAGCGCGGGGCAGATGCGGGTCTGGCTGGCCGACCCGGCGGCCATCGCCGCGGCGTCGCCCGGCTGCAGCGCGACGTTCAGCTGCCGCGTCGGCGACGACGTCTACATCAACGAGGTGCGCTGGGAGACGGGCACGACGACCTGGGCGAGCCGTCCGCTGGTCGAGTACCGGCACTACGTCGTCAACCACGAGGTCGGTCACTGGCTCGGGCTGGGGCACAAGGGCTGCACGGGCAGCGGCCTGCCGGCGCCGGTCATGCAGCAGCAGTCGATCCGCCTGGACGGGTGCGCCCCCAACGTGTGGCCGCTGGAGGCCGAGCGGGCGGCCGCCTCCGCACGGTGGGCGCCCGGATAACCGCTGGGACGCAGCAGGAGTCCGTGGCACCCTGCGCGCCGTGGAGGTACGGGAGGTCGACCCGCGAGACGACGCGGCCGTGGCGGAGTGGTTCGCCGTCATCGACGCCTGGCAGCGCGCCGGACGCCCCGACGAGCCCGGCTGGCTGCTGCACGAGCAGGCCGCGATCCTGCGTCTGGGCGCCGAGCCCGATGCCGACGAGCGCCGCGTCGGCCTGGTGGCCGTGGAGGACGGCCAGGTCCTGGCCGCCGCCCGCCTCGACCTGCCGGTGGCCGACAACACCCACCTTGCCGACGTCCTGCTCATCACCCACCCCGGCCACCGCCGGCGCGGAGCCGGGCGGGCGCTCCTGGGGGAGGTCGAGCGCCGCGCCCGCGAGGCGGGCCGCACCACCCTGACCGCGTCGAGCGACGAGGTGCCCGGCGAGGAGGGCCGCTCGGCCAGCCGCGGCTTCGGCCCGGCGCTCGGCTTCCAGGCGATGCAGGCGGAGGTGCGCCGCGACATCGCGCTCCCGCTGGACCCGGCGGTCGTGTCCGGCCTCGCGGCGGTCGCCGCCGAGTACGCCGCCGACGACGACCTGCGGACCTGGCGCGACGCCGTGCCCGAGGACCTGGTCGAGGACCAGGCGCACCTGTTCCGGCGGATGTCGACCGACGTCCCTCTCGCCGACCTCGACTGGCGCGAGGAGGTGTGGGACGCCGCCCGGGTGCGCCGTGACGAGCAGGACGTCCAGGCGATGGGCCGGACCTTGTTCGGCGCCGGGGCGGTGCACCGGCCGACCGGCCGGATGGTTGCCTACACGACCATGGGCGTCGCGCTCGCCGCTCCCGAGCGGGCCTACCAGTGGGACACGCTGGTCCTCACCGAGCACCGCGGGCACCGCCTCGGCACGCTGGTGAAGCTGGCCTGCCTGCAGCGGCTGGCCGACGAGGTGCCCGAGGTGCGCTTCATCTCGACGTGGAACGCCGCCGAGAACGCGCCGATGATCCGCGTCAACGACTCGCTGGGCGCCAAGGTCAACGGCCAGCTCGTGAACTGGCAGAAGCGGCTGCCCTGATCCCCGGGCTCAGACGGGCCCGACGTGCGGGACGCTGCCGATCTCCTCGGCGACGTCCTGCTCGTCGAGCGCGCGCGGCCCCAGCTCCACCAGGTACATCGCCGCGAGCACGAGCCCGCCGCCCAGGACCACGCGCGGCCCCAGCCGTTCGCCGCCGAGCAGCACGGCGAACAGCCCTGCCCAGACCGGCTCCATCGTCATGATGATCGCCGCGCGGGTGGCGGCAAGGTGCGCCTGCGCCCAGGTCTGCACGACCAGCGCGAGGGCGCCGGCCACCAGCGCCATGTAGACCAACGCGAACCAGTCCCCGCCGGTCTGCGGCAGCACCACCCCGCCCGGGGCCGCGGCCGCGCCGCAGACCACCGTGATCGTCAACAGCTGCACGACGGTCAGCCCGATGGCGCTGCGGGCGCTGCTCCAGACCCCCAGCCCGACGATGTGCGCGCCGTACAGCAGCGCGGAGGCCAGCGTCAGCGCCTCCCCACCGCCGATGGCGAAGCCCTGCAGCGACAGCACCCCCAGGCCCAGCGTCGCGAGCGCCACGGCGGCCCAGACGACCGGCCCGATCCGCGCCCGCAGCAGCACCGCCCCGAGCAGCGGGGTGAAGACGACGTACATCCCGGTCACGAAGCCCGACACGGACGCAGAGGTGTACTGCAGCCCGATGGTCTGCAGCAGCTGCGCGACGCCGTAGACGACGCCGAGGACCACGCCGTACCGCCGCTCGGCCGGCGTCAGCGCGGCGACCGCGCGCGGCGCGATGAGCCACACCGCGACCGCGGCCAGCGCGAAGCGGACGGCGAGGAAATCGCTGACCGGCACCCGCTCGACGACGTCCTTCAGCAGGAAGAAGGTCGACCCCCAGGCGGCGGTCACGCCGAGCAGGCCGAGGGTCGCGAGTCGCGCGCTCGCGGTGCGGCGCGGGGGAGCGGTCGTCGTCACCTCCACAGTGTCGAGCACGTCCCTGGCTACCCTTGCGCTGCCGCTCCTTCCCCGGTCCCGCGGCCTCGTCGCCGCGCAGGAGAAGCCCGTGCCCCAGCTCGCCCCCCTGAAGGTCCAGGTCATCGGATGGACCCACTTCGAGCCGCCGTCCGACGTGCCGTGGGACACCGACGTGGACGGCGGCCAGGCGCTGGCGGAGTTCGCCGGCCGCGCCTGCTACCAGTCGTGGAACAAGCCCAACCCGGCCACCGCCACCAACGAGGGTTACCTGCGGCACATCCTCGAGGTCGGCCACCTGTCGGTGCTCGAGCACGGCAGTGTGACCTTCTACTTGACCGGCATCAGCCGCTCGCTCACCCACGAGCTCATCCGGCACCGGCACTTCAGCTACAGCCAGCTGTCCCAGCGGTACGTCCCCGAGCGCGACGCGGCGATGGTCGAGCCCGGCGTCATCGCCGAGGACCCCGAGCTGCACGCGATGTTCCTCGAGGCCAGCGAGCAGGCGCTCGCGTCGTACACCCGGCTGCTCGAGGGGCTGGAGAAGAAGTTCGCCGACGTGGACAACGCCACCAGCCGCCGCAAGCAGGCCCGGCAGGCGGCCCGCGCAGTGCTGCCGAACGCCACCGAGACCCGGATCGTCGTCACCGGCAACTACCGGGCGATGCGGCACTTCATCGCCATGCGCGCCAGCGAGCACGCCGACGTCGAGATCCGCGAGTTGGCCATCGCGATGCTGCGCGAGCTCCAGCGCGTCGCCCCGAACGCCTTTGCCGACTTCGAGATCAGCGTGCTCGCCGACGGCGCCGAGGTCGCCTCCAGTGCGCTGGTCGGCGAGGGTTAGGCCGGGCGGCGCTGCTGGTGGTGGCTGCTCAGTCCCGCCCCCTCAGGCCAGCTCCACCTCCAGGCCATCGACGGCGTCGTCGAAGCAGAAGTGCGCCTGCGCCCGCAGCGCGTCCGGCAGCGGCGTCTCGTAGCTCCAGGCCGCGTCGCTGAGCTGACCGACGTCCCAGTAGGTCGCCTCCCCCTTGTACGGGCACACCGAGCGCTTGCCCGAGCCGCGCGAGACGGCGCCGGGTCGCACGTCCGCCGGCGGCAGGTAGGCGCGGACCGCCAGGCCGGTCTCGAACACCAGCACGGGGCGGTCCGACGCCGCGACGACCACGCCGTCAACGCGGACGACGACGCGGCGGGAGCTGACGTGCGCGTCGACCCGGTGGTACGGGTCGCGCAGGTGCCCCACCACGCGGTCGTCCTCGACGAACCAGGCGTCGACCTTGTCCGGGTACAGGGCGCCGAAGCCCTTGAGCCAGCCGGCGGCCGGGACCGGGTCCGGGTAGTGCCACAGCAGGTCCGGCACCGAGCTGTCCGGACGGGCCAGGCTGCGGTAGGACGCATCGCCCTTGAACGGGCAGTGCGTCGAGGTCGGCGAGTCCGCCCAGGCGCCGTCCAGGTAGTCCTGCAGTGGCGCGTACACCACTGGCTGCGCGCCGGTCTCGTGCAGCAGGTGCGCCCGGACGGTGTCCAGCACGACGACGTCGGCGACCAGTGCGCGGATGCGCCGCGGGTCGGGCTGGAAGACGATCCGGTGGGCCGGCGCGCCGTCGAAGGAGGTGTTCCAGTGTGCGGTCGTACTGCCGGTCGCGAGTGGGCCGGCGCCCAGGGTCAAGGTCATGCCGGCGTCCGTACCCGGCCAGCAGCCGGTGAAGACCGCCGGACATGGCTCCAGCCCTGCAGACGTCGTGCATCCCGCAGTCTGAACAGGCCGCGCCGCCGCGGACGAGTGCCGGAGCACAAGGATCATCGCGGTCCGGCGGGGTGGATCACCAAGGTGGAGGGCGCTCGCACCGGGCTCGGTTGGAAGACCTTCGACCGGCTCAGGCAGGTGCTGTTCGTGCACCGCTCGCTCAAGCGGGTGAAGCGGCTGGTTGACGCCGAGCTCATCGTCGGCCGGCACGCCGCGGGCACGGGCTCAGGCGCGACCGCGTCACGGTCCATCCCGACGCCGGGCCCGACGCGGCGGCCTGACCGCGCGTCCTGGCGCTCCGCGGGCGGTTGCTCTGGGACGATGCTCAGCGATGACACCGGGCGCCGCACTCTCCCTCGAGCACCTGCGCCTGGCGCTCGAGGCCCTCGACGACGGCGTCATCGTGCTCGACGGCGAGCTGCAGGTGCTGTTCGTCAACGCCGCCTTGCGGACCGCGCTCGGCCACGAGCCCACCGCCAGCAGCGCCGACCTGCTCGAGCGGGCGGGCTTCGACGTCGTGCGCACCGACGGCACGCCCTGGCCGCTCGAGGAGCGGCCGGTGCAGCGCGCGGCCCAGGCCGGCCAGACCAGCCGCCGGTTGCTCATGGGCCTCACCCGCGGTGGCGAGACGCGCTGGGTGCGCGTCTCGGCCTGGCCGCTTGCGCCCGGCACCGGGCAGGGCGCGGTCGGCACCTACTGCGACGTCACCCACCGCGAGCGCGACCGGCGGGCGCTGGTCGAGTCCGAGGCGCACTTCCGCCTGCTCGCCGAGAACAGCACCGATGTCATCACCCGCCACGCCGCCGACGGCACCTGCCTCTACGCCTCGCCGGCCCTGCGCGAGGTCCTCGGCCGTGCGCCGGAGGAGCTCGAGGGCTCCCTCGCCACCGACTTCGTCCACCCCGAGGACCGCGAGCGGCTGCTCACCGCCCACGTCGCGCTGCTCCGCTCCGGCGAGGGCTCGACGGTGAGCTACCGGATGGCCCACCTCGACGGCAGCTGGGTGTGGGTGGAGACCGTCATGCGCCCGGTGCGCGCCACCGACGGGCGGGTCCTGGAGCTGCAGTCCTCCACCCGCGACGTGACCGCCAGGGTGCAGTCCGAGCAGCGGCTGGCCCGGCTGGCCCTGGGCGACCCGCTCACCGGGCTGGCCAACAGGGCGGCGCTGCTCCAACGCCTGGAGGACCTGCTCGACGCCCGCGTGCCGCTGGCGCTGCTCTTCCTGGACCTCGACCGCTTCAAGGTCGTCAACGACTCGCTCGGCCACAGCGCCGGCGACGAGCTGCTGCGCACCGTGGCCGGCCGGCTCGCCGGGGCGTGCCGCGACGGCGACCTGGTCGCCCGGCTCGGGGGCGACGAGTTCGTCGTGGTCGCGGCCCGGCTCGACGAGGCGGGCGCGGTGCAGCTCGCCGGCCGGGTGCAGCGGGTGCTCGCCGCGCCGGTCGAGGTTTCCGGCCACGAGCTTGTCGCGAGCGCCAGCCTGGGCATCGTCGTGCACGACGGCTCGACCGACGACGAGCGCGACGCCGAGGCGCTGCTCCGCGACGCGGACGTGTCCATGTACCGCGCCAAGGCCGCCGGGCGAGCCCGCGCGGTCGTCTGGACCGAGGGCACGGGCGAGGGGCCGGTGGAGCGGCTGATGCTGGAGAACGAGCTGCGGACCGCCCTCGAGCAGGGCCAGATCTCGGTGCACTACCAGCCCCAGGTCGAGCTCGCGACCGGCTGCGTCGTCGGCGTCGAGGCGCTGGCGCGCTGGGCCCACCCCACCCGCGGGCTGCTGCTGCCCGGGGCGTTCCTGGCCGTCGCCGACGAGACCGGCCTGCTCGTCGAGCTCGGCCGCCAGGTGCTTCACGCCGCGGCCCGGCAGGTCGTCGCGTGGCGGCGGCTGCCCGGCTGCGAGGCCCTGACGCTGTCGGTCAACCTCAGCGGCCGCGAGCTGCTCGAGCCCGCCGCGCTCGAGTTCGCGCTCGGCGTCCTGGAGGAGACCGGGCTGCCGCCCGCCGCGCTCACTCTCGAGGTGCTCGAGAGCGTACTGCTCGACGCCGAGGGCCAGGTCGTCGCCGCGCTCGGCCGGTACGTCGAGCACGGCGTGCGGCTCGCGCTCGACGACTTCGGCACCGGCTCCTCCTCGCTCCTGCACCTGCGCCGGGTGCCGGTGTCCACGGTGAAGATCGACCGCTCGTTCGTCCTCGGCCTGGGCCGCTCCCGCCAGGACGAGGCGGTCGTCCGGGCCTTGACGTCGCTGACGAAGGACCTCGGGATGGCCTGCATCGCCGAGGGCGTCGAGGACGACGCGCAGCGACGGTGGCTGCTGGACCAGGGGGTCACCGTCGCGCAGGGCTACCTGCTGCACCGGCCGCTGCCCGCGGCCGCGCTCGAGGCCCTGCTCCGGCGGGCCGGGAGAGAGCAGACCGGTGGGTAGCCTGACCCTCATGACGTCGCGCTCCGCACCCTTCGGCCGGGTGCTCACGGCGATGGTCACGCCCTTCACCTCGGGTGGCGAGCTCGACCTCGAGCGGGCCGCGTCGCTCGCGAGCTCGCTGGTCGACCAGGGCAACGACGGACTGGTCGTCTCCGGCACCACGGGCGAGGCGGCCACGACCTCCGACGCCGAGAAGGACGCGCTGCTGCGCGCCGTCGTCGAGGCGGTCGGCGACCGCGCCCACGTGCTCGCCGGCGTCGGCACGTACGACACCCGGCACTCCGTCGAGCTGGCCCGCTCGGCCGAGAAGGCCGGTGCCACCGGGCTGCTCGTCGTCACGCCGTACTACACCCGCCCGCCCCAGGCCGGGATCGTCGCGCACGTCGAGCAGGTCGCCGGAGCGACCGGCCTGCCGGTGATGCTCTACGACATCCCGTTCCGCACCGGCACGGCCCTGACGACCGAGACGATCCTCGCGTTGGGCCGCCACCCGAGCGTCGTCGCGGTCAAGGACGCCAAGGACGACCTGGGCGCCACCTCCGCCGTGCTCGCGCGCAGCGACCTGGCCTACTACTGCGGCACCGACCAGCTCAACCTGCCGCTGCTGGCGATCGGCGCGGTCGGCCTGGTGAGCGTCGTCAGCCACGTCGTCACGCCGACGCTCGTCGAGCTCGTGCAGGCGTACGACTCCGGCGACGTCGTGCGCGCCCGCGCGCTGCACCTGCAGCTCCAGCCCGTGTACACCGGCATGTTCCGGACCCAGGGCGTCATCCTCAGCAAGGCCGCGCTGGCCCTGACCGGTGCGCCGGTCGGCGGCGTGCGGCTGCCGCTGGTGGACGCCACCGACGAGCAGCGCGCCGTGCTGGCGCAGGACCTCACCGCAGGAGGAGTCGCGCTCGCATGAGCCACCCGCACCCCGAGCTCGGCGCCCCGCCGCCCCTCGTCGACGGCGGCCTGAGGGTCGTCGCCCGCGGCGGGCTGGG
Source organism: Frankiaceae bacterium (assembly GCA_026786045.1). GTDB lineage: Bacteria > Actinomycetota > Actinomycetes > Mycobacteriales > SCTD01 > SCTD01. Next base: position 7,799 of record JAJAYV010000411.1, read on the forward strand.
CGAGATCGGCCGCAACATGACGGTCTTCGAGATCGCCGGGCGGCTGCTCGTCGTCGACTGCGGCGTGCTCTTCCCCGAGGTCGACCAGCCCGGCATCGACCTGATCCTGCCGGACTTCTCCTACATCCGGGACCGCCTCGACGACATCGAGGCGGTCGTCCTCACGCACGGCCACGAGGACCACCTCGGCGCCGTCCCGTACCTGCTGCGGGAGCGGCGGGACATCCCGATCGTCGGCAGCCGGTTCACCCTGGCGCTGCTCGCCGCCAAGCTCCGCGAGCACCGCATCGAGCCCGTGCTGCGCCCGGTCGCCGAGGAGCAGACCGCGACGCTCGGCCCGTTCGAGCTCGAGTTCTTCGCCGTCAACCACTCGATCCCCGACGCGCTCGCCGTCGCCATCCGGACGCAGGCCGGGATCGTCCTGCACACCGGCGACTTCAAGATGGACCAGCTGCCGCTCGACGGCAGGCTCACCGACCTCGGCGGCTTCGCCCGCCTGGGCCGCGAGGGCATCGACCTGCTGCTGTCGGACTCGACCAATGCCGAGGTCCCGGGCTTCGTCACCCCCGAGCGCGAGATCGGCCCGGTCGTCGACGAGGTCGTCCGCACCTCCGGCGGCCGCGTCATCGTCGCCTGCTTCGCCTCCCACGTGCACCGGGTCCAGCAGGTGCTCGACGCCGCCCACGCCCACGGCCGCTCGGTGGCCTTCGTCGGCCGCTCGATGGTCCGCAACATGGGGGTCGCCCGTGACCTCGGCTACCTGCGCGTGCCGGACGGGCTGATGATCGACATGAAGGACGTCGAGCACCTGCCGGCCTCGAAGGTCGTGCTCGTGTCGACCGGGTCGCAGGGCGAGCCGCTGTCGGCGCTGTCGCGGATGGCCAACCGATCGCACCACCAGATCCGCATCGAGGCGCAGGACACCGTGGTGCTCGCCTCCTCGCTCATCCCCGGCAACGAGAACGCCGTCTACCGGGTCATCAACGGGCTGTCCCGCTGGGGCGCCCGGGTGGTGCACAAGGGCGTCGCGAAGGTGCACGTCAGTGGCCACGCCCCGGCCGGCGAGCTGCTCTACCTGCTCAACGCGACCAAGCCCTCCAACCTCATGCCGGTGCACGGCGAGTGGCGCCACCTGCGCGCCCACGCCGAGCTGGCCCGGCTCACCGGGGTCCCCGAGGAGCGGATCGTGCTGGCCGAGGACGGCGTGGTCGTGGACCTCGTCGACGGCAAGGCCGAGATCGTCGGCGCCGTGCCGTGCGGCTACGTCTTCGTCGACGGGCTCGAGGTGGGCGACGTCGGCGAGAGCACGCTCAAGGACCGCCGCATCCTCGGCGACGAGGGCTTCATCTCCGTGACCCTCGCGGTCGACAGCGTGACCGGCAAGATCGCCGGCGGACCGGACATCAGCGCACGCGGCTTCACCGACGACCGCGAGGCCTTCGAGCCGGTGCGCCGGCTCATCGAGGAGGAGCTCGCCCGCGCCGCCGCCGAGGGCGTGGCCGACGCGCACACCCTGGCCCAGAGCATCCGCCGGATCGTCGGACGCTGGGTCAACGACACCTACCGCCGCCGCCCGATGATCGTCCCGGTGGTCATCGAGGTCTGACCGGTTCGCCCGCCCGCGGCGTGTCACCCGCTGGGACCGGTGTGGCTGGTGGTAGTCGGCGGTAGCGTCCCGCCATGGCCAGTCGCACGCCCACGCAGACCCGCCCGCGCACCGGGAGCAGTGCGCGTCCGGCTGCGCGCCCGGCCACCCGCAAGCCGGCGGCCAAGAAGCGCCCCGCGACCTCGCAGCGCCGCCCGCAGCCGAAGGGACCCAGCGCGCTCGGGCAGCTGCTGCACGGCCTGGCCGTGCTGGTGCGCGCGCTCGTGCGCGCCGTCGTCGGCGTGCTCAAGGTGACCG